>CAMPBB010000153.1 GCA_946635125.1 uncultured Clostridia bacterium | reverse complement strand
ACGCCAACACAGGCATCAACAAGTTCTCTTTGCATTTCAGCTGAAAAACCACCAAGTGATGGATCTCTGTTTTGAGCATATTGAACAAGGAAATCAGCCTTTCTTGCGTTAATGTAATCTTTGCTAATTCCTGTGTTTTCACTAAACTTTGCAGCAAGTTCTTCAAAGTTCTTGCAACTATTGTAGTCTTTGCTGTTTGCTTTAAATGTGTCTTCAATTGCTTTGCTATATAATTTATCGTATTGTGATGTGTTCAAATTTCTATCTTCTGGTGCTTTTTCTAACTCTTTTGCAAAAGCTTTTCCGTGAGTTTTGTTCACATCAAGTCCTTTTCCAAGAACATCAGCATAAGCATCTTCAACAGTTTTGTTGGAAGCATCCATAACACCTGTTAAACGCTTGAGGTTATCGTATGCTCTAGTAACATATTTTTCATTGTGGAACAAATTTAAAGCAACCTTTTCACCAAAGAAATTTCTCAATCCACCCATTTGCCTTGCACTTATTCTATTATATTGTGCTGTTGCAAGGTCTGCAAAATGTTGTTGTGACTTAACTTTCTTTGCATAAAGTTTTTCAAGGTCTTGTGAAAGTTTATTTCTTAATTTGTCTGTTTTTGCCATATCTAACATTTTGTATTTTTCTGCAATACGCTTATTCCACTTTGAATCCGCCTTAACTCTTCTGTTTTCCAAAACATCTGGGTCTCTTCTTCCTCTAATGATTTGCCTAACAATTCCAACTCCACCTGTTGCCAAAATTCCAACTCCAAGTCCAGTTACTCCAAATGAAGCAATTGTTGCTCCAACACTTAACGCCCCTGTTCCAATGGCTCCAAGACCACCAGCAATTCCAGCGGCAATTCCAACTGGTCCAGCAATTAAAGCAAGTCCAGCAACAGTTAAACCAGCAACAAGAAGATTTCTTCTGTTAAAGCCTTTTAATTCTTTTTTTGCATTTTTGCTTGCTTGGTCAATTGCTTTCATGTCTGCTGTTTCAAGTATTGGTGGATTTTTTGGTCCAATTCTTGAACTTCTAGCTGCTTCAAGCACCCCTCTATCACGAAGATCACGAACATCACTTGAAGACAAAACTTCTCCAGTTGGAGAAAACAAATAGTTATCTCCAACCTGTTCATAATTTTTTGGTTTTTGTTTTAAGTATTGTTTTTTAATTGAATTTACACCATTCATTAACAAACGCCTTTCCTCAGGTGGCATGTTTGCTGACGCAATTCTTGGCACAAATCCATTAAGTCTTGCCTCTGGGATTTTGTCATAACGACCTTTGTATTCTGTTAACAACTGTCTCCAATCTTTCATAATTCGATTGTATTCATCTGACCTTTTTGCTGCCATAAAAAATTCTCCTTTAAGTTTAATTTGCTCTTATTTTAACATTTTAATCGTGTTTTGTCTAACAAAATGGGCTATTTTGTCTAAAAATGGGGCAATTTTAAACTTATTTTACCCAAAAGCACTCTTTTCTCATTAAAAAAACGGGCGTTTTGTGTCTATTATCACAAAAAATCACCTTTTTAAGCCCTTTTTTGCTAGACAAAATTTTGATTTCATTTTATAATTTGTGTATAAAACACAAAAAAGGACACAAAAAATTATGAAATTAGGGGTTGTTGGACTTCCAAATGTTGGAAAAAGCACACTTTTTAATGCTCTAACAAATGCTGGGGCGCAAAGTGCAAATTATCCGTTTTGTACAATTGAACCAAATGTTGGAATGGTTGCCGTTCCCGATGAAAGGCTTGAAAAATTGGCTGAAATGTATCACACGCAAAAAATAACACCAGCAACAATTGAATTTGTTGACATTGCTGGTCTTGTTAAAGGTGCGAGCAAAGGTGAAGGGCTTGGAAACAAATTCTTAAGCCACATTCGTGAGGTTGACGCAATTGTTCATGTTGTTAGGTGTTTTGAAAACCCAAACATTATTCATGTTGAAGGCAGCGTTAACCCAAAAAGAGATATTGAAACAATTAACTTGGAACTCATTTTTGCAGACCTTGAAACCCTTGAAAAAAGGCTTGCAAAAACAGAAAAAACAGCCCGCTCTGGTGACAAATATGCAAAACACGAACTTGAAATTCTTGAACAAATTAAGAGCCACCTCTTAAAAAATATGCCTGCAAGAACATTTCCACTTGATGAAGATGATGAACAAATTTTGAAAGACTGTTTTCTTCTCACTGCAAAGCCTGTTATTTATGCTTGCAATGCTAGTTTGGAACAAATTGAAAATGAAAACACAGACAAAACAATTTTGGAAGTTAAAGAAATTGCAAGAAAAGAAAACAGCAGTGTTATTTGCTTAAACGCTCAAATTGAAGAAGAACTAGCTGGACTTGAAAAAGATGAACAACTTGAATTTTTGAAAGAGTTTGGTCTTAAAGAACTAACTCTTCCAAAGCTTATTCGAGAAAGTTATTCGCTTTTGGGTCTTATGAGTTTTTTACCCGCTGGAGAAAAAGGAGTTAGAGCTTGGACAATTAGGAGAGGAACAAAA
>CAMPBB010000152.1 GCA_946635125.1 uncultured Clostridia bacterium | reverse complement strand
TCCTTTTTTTATTACATTTTTTAGGACAATTTTTATTGTAAGTTTTTCTTTTTTGATTTTTCTTTTTTGATTTTCGTCTTTTCTTCGGAAGAAACCCCGATAGACTCCAAGTAGAATTGTTCAAGCTCAATTCCTTTCTTTTTCAAAGAGCTTAACTTTGTTTCGGTTTTTATTTCACCGTTTTTTATGATTATAATTCTGTCACAAAGTTTTTCCACGATGTCGATAATATGGCTTGAGAAGAAAACGATGTTTCCATTTTTTGCATGTTCAATCATGCATTGTTTAACTTGGTGAATGGAGGTTGGATCAAGCCCGGTTAAAGGTTCATCAAGAATCCAAAGTTTTGGGTTGTGAACGAGAGCGGAAATAATCGCAATTTTTTGTTTCATACCGTGGCTGTAAGTTCTTATTTGATTGTCGAAAAAGTCTTTCATATTGAGCAAGTCCAACAATCTTTCGAGTCTTTCATCTCGATCCTTTTTTGATACATTATATAGGTCTGCTATATAGTTTACATATTCTCTTCCTGTGAGTTTTTCGTATAATGCATAATGATCAGGAACAAAACCCAGTTGCTCTTTTGCAAGAACTGGTTGTTTTTCTATGTCAAATCCATTTATTTCGATGCTGCCATCAGTTAATGGTTGCATTCCAACGATACATTTTATTAAAGTGCTTTTACCAGCCCCATTTGGTCCCAAGAAACCAAGAATTTCTCCTGCTTTGACCTCGAAAGATGCATTTTTTAATGAATAAGTTTTGTTGTTACCGTAACATTTTGAAGCATTGTTAATAACTAGTTTGTTTACACTCTTTTCATTCATACAATCATTTAACTCCTTTTTGTTATATTTTGTGCACAGTGCGATTTCATCAAGTTTTATTTTTTTGTTTTTTTCTGCAAGGACCACATAGAAATCTCGTATCTGATAACAATAACTGTAAACGAACCAAACTCCAAACCCCAGCAATAAGTAAACCAAAAGGAATAGCGATTGGTAAATTGGATAGAAGGTTAGTCGTATCCCCGACACATAGAAGGAAAGGGTTGTGTTTCTTAGGTTTTCTGCCCATTTCCCAAGCTTTGCAGCAACGAAGTCACTGTTAACAAAGAAAAAGTCTGTTCCCCGACTCGCAAGGCCAACCTCATATAATCCCGAAAAGAGAGAGTTAATTCCAATGACCAAAACGAAATAAACCGCAAAACCAATTGAGGAATAAAGGTATTCTTTAATTGTTGGCCTTTTGAAAAGTTTTAGGGATACAAACAAAATTGGCATAAAGAAAGCGATATAGTGGTTTATATAGAACGAAACTAGTGAACTGTCAAACATATTTACGGAGGAGGAGTAATTTGGCATAAGCATGGCAAGTAATGCTCCAAAAACATTTATGAAATATGTAAAATAGAAGAATTTTTTGAGATTGAATATAAGAACAATTGGCATGATATACATTGCGGTGTTGCAAAGGTGCAAAGGCCATTGTGTTGGGTCAGCAAAAGCATCCGCTTTTTTGTAAAGTGAGTAGCTAATTAAAGTCCCTAAACATATTATTAAAATTAAAAATTTCTTCGTTTGAAAATCTTTTGAACTCAAGCTTTTGTGAATAATTATAGGAAGAATGATCGCGATATAAAGAATTATCCTGTGTGGCAACTTAAAGTCTGTGATAGTTTGTGTTTGATGAGCGTTTCCAAAAAGTCCTTGAAAAATGTATGATGGCATAACAGACAAAAGAAGAGCAAAAACACAAAAAGTAGGGAACCATGCTTTTTTGATAAAGTTCCATGTTTTTATTAAAAATGAAGGCGCTTTTGTGTTGTAAATAGTGGAAGTTTTTTCTTGTTTTTCTTTTGAGAAGAGCTTTTTCCAATTTGTTTCATTTATTAGAGTAGAAAGAGCAAGACCAAAAGCAAGTCCTTGCTCAACAGCCATCAAAATTGGTCTTATTGAAATTACACTCATTGCGCTTTGTCCATTAATCGCAATGATATTAAAGTTGAGACAAACTGTGCAAAACAGAGACAAAGGCAAAGCGTAGAACTTAACTAAGTTTGTAGAAAGTTTTCCCCTAAAGAAGCTGTAAACACACAAAAGTAAAACTGAAGAATAACTAAACCAAACGGTGATAAGGCCAAAGAATGTGCCTATTTTTGTGTCAAAACAAAGGCTAAAAAGGTTGAATGAGTCTTTTATCAGATCATAGCCCCACATATATCTGACCGCAAAAATTGCAGCCAGAGTTAAAGACAGAATTTTCAAAATTGTAGAATATTTCTTTTCGCCTTTCTTTTTGAAATATATACCTAGGAATAACGTTGTTGCAAATATCGAAAAAAGAATCGCATAATATACAAGCAAGTTCATCAAATCCTCCAAATATAATTAAAATTATATAATATTTTTCGTATTTTGTCGAGTTTTTAAAACGGATTTACAAAAAAATAGTCAAAAATTTTAAAATCTTTTTTTTTGATTTTATTTTTTTGTTCTTTCGTTATACTAAAATTATGAAGAATTTGTTTG
>CAMPBB010000151.1 GCA_946635125.1 uncultured Clostridia bacterium | reverse complement strand
ATTACTATAACAAACAAAGTGGAGGTTGAATATATGAGTGATGAAGCAATAGATGAATATGAAATTCAAAAACTTTATAGAACAAAATATAATAATAGACGAATAAACATGTTTGAATTGCGTAGAATTGAAAATTTGTTAAAGGAAGGCAATAGTGAAGAACTTGCAAGTGTTGCCATTTATTCAAAATTTGCGCCACAATATATGGATCGTATTATTGATTTTTTAATACAAAATAAATCAGATCAACTTGTGAGAGTTGTTGAAAAAATAAAAACAATTCCACAAGTAAACAAAGTTCTTGATGGTTTAATTCAAAATGGGATTACTTGTGCTGATGAACCAGATGTTTATGGCAAAATATTAGATCAATCTTCAGAATTAGATGAGCATCATAAAAGCGTTTTGGGCGATCTTCTTATTGATTCATCATATTCGTTAGCCTTTTCTAGTGATATATTAAAAAATTTGGAATTGTCCAATGAACAAGCTAAAAAAATGATGGATCAAGCTGTGAAGTGTAATTATTGCAAAAAATTTTATGAGTATGCAAAACTGGGTGAAGATGTGGATTTGACAGATTTTGTTATTCAAGCGACAATAAAAGGAATTGTGCCTGATGGTCGTAATCAAAGCATAAACAAAGCATTAGAGCGAGTTGATTCAAACTATGTTTTTGCTGAAGTTCTTAGTTATTGCAAACCGGCAATGAAAGAAAAGAATAGTTATTATAAAAGCGAAGCAGTGTTTGATACTCGTAAGGATTTTAACAAAAGTGTGGAGGAAATTTTAGAGTATAATTATCGTGAAGGACGATATGTGCATGTGAAAAACAGCTATTGCATCATTTGTAAGGATAATAAACCTGTTATGCAGTTGTATGGTCACGACCCCATGCAATTTGATGAAAAAAATGATTCTTTTTGGGTATGCCCAATAGAAGATACAAACGCAGGGTTAGAACGTGATTTTTATTCAAAGCAACTTTATTTAAATCGATTTGGAACTGAATCAGGGGTGTATAATAGCTATTTGGAGAGTAATAGAAAGTTTGAGAAGATAGAAAAAAATCTTTCTCAATTGTTGGATATGATGCCAAAGGTTGATGGCTCTCACATACAAGACGTTGTTGAATGTGGCAGTGTGGCTTTGCTTGAAAAATATATGGAAAAAGCAGAAGACCTAGATTATAGACAATTGCTGTCTGCAACTTTTGAATATTTAGGCACACAGAAACCAATCATGAAGGTTGCTGAGCAATACTCAAGTGTCTTAAATAATATCATGGATAAGATTGAAGTGGAGAACGGAAACATGTTGAATCCAGATTTGCTTGACACTGTTCTTAAGTGTGGAAATTTTGAGGTGTTAGATAAATATCTTGAAAAATCGGGTTACGATAAATCACGAGTTTTTGATTACATTGAACACAATCTAAAAACATCGACTTTGTTTAGTTGGGATTCTCCTTTTAGTGCTAATTTTAAGTGGGCTGGGCACAGGTATACAGATGATGAAGAATATAGGGATATAGCAGATAAAGAATTAAGCGGTCATTGGAAGCGTTGTGAAAGTTTTATGAAAGAAGTTAAAGAACATAATAAACTAGAAAAGCAAAAAGATCAACAAGATCAACAAGAACAAAAATCAAATAATAAAAATGATAAAGATATATCTTTGTCAATGTAAGGAGCATTTAAGGCTCCTTTTTGTTTGACAAAAATTTTTTAAATTTATATAATAAATTTATGAAATGTTTATATTACCACAATGGGCAAAGTGGAAACAACAAAATTGAAAAGAAGAAAGATTATATTGTGTCTAGGCTTAAAACAAAGTTTGAGCGTGTTGATTGCTTTGATAACAGCACAAGGCTTTTAATGCTTGAAAAACTTAAAGCAAATGAAAAAGAATATGATGCAATAATCTTTTCTGGTGGGGATGGAACTGTTAACAACATGATAAATGACTTAAAAGATTTGAAAAATCCTCCAATTCTTGGATATATTCCAAGTGGAACAGTTAACGATTTTGCAAAAAATTTGGGTCTTAACAAAAATGTTAAAAAATCACTTGATGCCATTCTATGTGGAAAAAATCAAAGCTATGATTGTTTTAAGGTTGGAGAAGAACTTGGAATTTATGTTTGTGGAACTGGAATTTTCACAACAGCAAGTTATAAAGCAAATCACGAGGAAAAGAAAAAATTTGGAAAATTTGCATATTACGCAAAGTCCATAAAAGAACTTTTCACAAAAGAGGCCTATGAAGTTTTAATAACAAAAGAAGATGGAACTCAAATAAAAGCAAAAAGCATATTAACGCTTTTAATTAACTCAAAATCTGTTGCAGGTTACAAGTTTAACAAAAAAGCAAACCTTCATGATGGAAAAATGGAACTTGTGTGCGTTAAACAAGAAAAAGATAAGTTAACATTTAAGTCTTTGTTAACAATTATCAAGATGTTTTTGTTTGGGATTAAAAGCGTTTTAAAAAACAAAAATATTAAATATTTTAAGTTTGAAAAATTGAAAATTTCGTTTAATAATCCGCAAACAATAAATCTTGATG
>CAMPBB010000150.1 GCA_946635125.1 uncultured Clostridia bacterium | reverse complement strand
AATATTATAAATTAATAATGTTATCTATTATTTTATATAAAGTATATATAAACTAGAAAGCCATATTTCAAAAAATTTTTTAAATTGCCTATTGACAATTCGTTGTTGATATGCTACAATCTAATCGACAGGAAAAAAGATGCATATATATCGCAATTTGTGATAATACTGTCAATATGCATTAATCATCTTTTGTAAAGATGAAAAAAAGGAGTTTATTATGAAAAATTATGTAAAAAATTCAAATGGATATGCTTTTCTTGTAAAAGCTAACGATGGCGAAAACGCATACAGAATCGTAGCTCTTACACCAGAAGAAAGAATTATTGAAGTTTTGGATCCAAAACCAGAACAACTTGAAATGGCTGTTAAAAACTTGGCAGCAACACTCAATATTGAAGATGAAAGACTTGCTAAGGCAGTAAACACTATTGCTCAAGAAGTTGTTAACGGAAAAAGAGGTTTCAATGCTTACAATGTTAATCCAAAATTTAATTACTTTGTAAAAGCTGGATATGAAGAAGTTGAATACAAAGTTTGTGCAAAGTTTGAAGACTTTGAAACAGGACACGAAAGAGTTATTGAAGTTAGAGAACCAAAACACGATGAACTTGCAGCTGCTTTGCTTGGTATGGCAGATAACAAAGCTATGAAATTGGCTATTGCTGGTCTTCTTGATGATGTTGCTAGTGAAAGAAAGATTGCAGCAGAAGAAGAAACATTGAGTCTTTAATAATTAAAAGGACAGAAAAATTAAGTTTCTGTCTTTTTTTTAAAATCAAAAAGAATACAAAAAAAATCCATCATTTATATGATGGGTTTTTTCTAACTTTTCAACAAGACATTTGCGACTATAACTCTTCTATTTCTTTATTAAACTTATTCTTTATATTTTTATTATTTTCCAAAAAACCAATACTTGCATCTGCCAATTTTGGAGCTTTCAGCACTTTAAGTTTTTTGTTGTTACACAAAAAGTAACTACCTACCTTTTCCAATTCAGGAAGACTTATTTCTGCCAACGAATTATTATGTTCCAAAAAGTTATTTGATATTGTTTTAACCTTTGGCAACATAATGCTTTTCAATTTGCTATTGTTGCTTAAAAAATCATCTTTTATATTTGTAACACTTGGCAGTTTTATTTCAGTTAATGCTGTATTATTACGCAAGAAGCCATATTCAATGTTTTTTAACTTTGGAAGATTAACACTTTTAATAATTTCATTTTTTAATAAGAAGTCTCCTCCTATACATTGAACATTTTGCAAATCAATTTGCTTCAAACCTTTATTCTCAACCAAAAAAGCATATCCTATTTCTTTCACTCTTGACAAATTTATTGAATTTATATTTATATTATTTCTCAAAAAATAGCTTCCTATTGATTCCACTTTTGGAAAATAAATATTCTTTATTCCATAATTGGTTGATAGAAAAAAGTTTCCTACTTTTGTCAAGTTTGGTGAAACAAAAGATTTCAATATCCTATTACAGCTTAAAAATCCGTCTCCTACTTCTATAAGATTCTCGAAACTTAAACTCTGCAATTTATTGTTATTAGATAAAAATTCGTTTTTAATTTTATACACTTTTGGCAAATAGAGTTCTGATAATTCACGATTTTCACTCAAAAAGTTATCACCTATTGTTTCAACATTTGGAATATTAGCTTTTTTTAATATCCTATTACATGTTAAAAAACAATTTGAAATATTTTTTAGCTTTGGAAAATTTATTTCTTCCAATTTATTGCTTAACACTACAAAATCTGAACCAATGTTTTCAACATTTTCACAATATATATTCTTTAGATTTTCATTGTTAAACAAAAAACTGTTTCCAATACTTTTGACATTTGGCAAATATATCTCTTCACATGTTTTGTTGTATCGCAAAAAGTTATCTCCAATCTCTTGCACATTTGAATTTGCATAAGATATTATTTGATTTAATTTGTTTACAACAATTTTTATCTTTTCACCAACAGTTGGATATATTTCAATCACTCTGTTTTTTTCTTCATTAAGAGAAATTTGCATTTTGCTTATTGCGCCAATGCTATCAACAAAGCCATCTATCTTGTTTTTGTTTAGATTTTCCACTTTATTATTTACCAAATCAAACAAATAGTTTTCAACTAGCAAATATTTTGACTTGTCATATTGCTTAACTCCATTTTCGTCAACAACTATATTGTTTGCGCAATAATAGACATCATTTAGTTCAATGCTTTGCTTGTAGAATTTACCATCTTTTGCTTTTATATACCCTTCTAGATGAAATGTATCTCTATTGTAATCATTGAATACCTTTAATTTATAATCTCTACAAAAAGCATACGATAAACCCATTATTATATTGTCTAGGTTGTTACCAAATGTTGCATCTGGATTCAACACAGCATGATTGTAACGGTTTTTTATTGAAAGTGATGAAACATTTTCTTTTGTAAATTGTATACTTATAACACTAGTTCCATATTCATCTTGTCGTTCTGGATTCTTAAAATTTTGTCTTTTTATTCTGTTAACATCTTTTTTTACAGCAAACCAAACTCTACATGAATCCAATCTGC
>CAMPBB010000149.1 GCA_946635125.1 uncultured Clostridia bacterium | reverse complement strand
AAAAAACAATTCATCAAATGATTTTGAACCACTAGACCTTGCTAGATTGAAAGATGTGGTGGATTTTATTATTTCAAAGCAAGCACAAAAGGAACAAAAAGAAGCAAAAAACATTTTAAATCACATAAAAAAAGAAACGAAAATAAACACAAAAAACACAAAAAAAGTGGAATTTTAATAATTCCACTTTTATTTTTTGAACTTAAATTTTGTTTTCACAGCAATTTCGTCGTCTTTTAGTATTGCAAAAATATCTTCATTTTGTTTTTTGTTTTTTGCAATAAACAAAGTGTTTCCCTCATATGTTTGTTTTTGATAACAAATTTCAATTTCCTCAATTTCTCTTTCCAAAAGTTCTTTTGAGTTATAGGTGTCCACCAAAAATCTAATATATTCAACATTGTTTGTGTGATTTGATAAATCAATGTTGCTTGCACAAACTTTTCTTTCAGCAACAATTGTTTTTTCGTCTAAGTTAAAATTATCAAACTCCATGTTGTCACCATCAAAAGTTTGAACCTCATTCATTCCAACATCACAAAGTTTTTGAATTCTGCCGTTTTCACAAGAAAGTGCACAAAGTTCAACTTTTGCTTGCATTAAAAGTTCTTCCTTTGTGTTAAACATTTGAACAAAAACATTTAGTTTTACCAAAGATTTTGATGAAATAAAAGTTTTCAGTTTAACTTCATCACCCCACATAATGGTTTTAAAAAACTTTATTTTGTTTTTCACAATAACCCACATTGCGTTATATTTTTCTTTTAACACAATTCCACTTAAATTCATTTTTGTTAAAAGATTGATGGCTTCATCTTGAACCATTGAAAAAGCCCCAACTGGACTTAAATATGATTTTATGTAACAAAATGAGCCCAAAATGTTTTGTTTGCTTTCAATCATCACAACTTTATCCTTTTAATTTTATCAAAAACATTATATCACAATTTTTAAAAAAACGAAAATAAAAAAAGAGAAATCACAACTTTCTCTTATTTTTATTTTTCTCACGCAAAACTTTTAGCCACCCCCCAAATTTGTCTAACCATGAAACAAGCACATTCAGCAGTTTTGAACAACAACAAATAAACCAGAAAATTATCACAAACAGCAACAACTCTTTAAGTGTTGAACTGAATGAATATTGCATAAGTGGAATAATCCAAATTAAAATTCTGTGGTGAACAAGATATATTTCAAAGTTATATTTACTTAAAAAGTTTGTTAATTTGTTTGAGTAATTAATAACACCCATAATCATAAACAAAAATGTTGAAAACAAAACTGTTGGAAGATAAAACATAAGTTCATTTATTTGCTTTAAAAGCACAAGTGTTAAAATCATCCCAATAATTCCACAATAAAACATACCCCACTTGAACTTTGGCTTATAATATCCAATTAGCATTCCAATCCAAAATACCAAAAGTGAGTTTGTGATTGAAAACCAACCATCTCCATATGTTGCAATTTTAAAGTGAAGATTTAAAACAAATAGCAAAACAATCAAAATTGTTGTTAAAACAGGAATTTTTTTAAGCAATAGTCTTAAAAGTGGAAAAATAACATACATAATTATAATAACTGTTGTAAACCACTCTCCAACAAGCCAAAAAGTTGGAAGTCCAGCACCACCAAACAAGTCTAGCCCCATCAAAGACCAAAAAACTCCAATATTGTTAAGTTCACTCCAAGAACTTTTTAAAAGCAAGCATGATATAACAAAAAACACAGCAAAAGCAATCCAAAAGGGAATAAAAATTCTAACAACTCTTCGTTTAAAAAATTGACCAACTTTTATTTCATCTCGATATCTTGTCATTAAAACAGCACCAGATAAGATGAAAAACAACGCTACGCCAATTCCGCCTTCATTAAGCATCTCCTGCATTCCTGTTAACTCACATAATGGCTTTAAAGCAAGTGGGGTTCCCAAACTTCTGCAAGTTGTCCAAAAATGCCAAACAACAATTAAAATCATTGCAAAAGCTCTTATAAAGTCATAACTTTTGTCTCTTTGTGTTTTCTCCATATTTTTCTCCAAATGTTATGTTTTTAGTATAACAAAAAAAATTTTTTATATCAAGTTTAATTTAGGGGTTGTTAAATTTTGTTTATAAAACTTTTCAGTCAAAATTATATATTTTTTTTAATTGCACATAATAAAAAAAGGAGGTGAAAAATGAACTTTTCAATCATAAACTGGATTGCCTTTATAATTTTGGCTATTGGCGGTTTAAACTGGGGTCTTGTTGGAATATTTAACTTTAACCTTGTTGGTTGGATTTTTGGCGGACTTAACGCTGGTTCAATCATTATTTATGTTTTGGTTTTAATTTCAACAATATGGCTAATTTTGATGGCATTTTTCCGAGGAAAAATTGAATTCCATGGAAATGAACAATAAAAATAAAAAACAATCTTTTTGATTGTTTTTTTTATATCCCAAAAACGGGTTCCTTTTCTTTTACTTCTTTATCAAGTTTTGTTTCTGCCTTTTTCTCTTCTCGCCTCTCCATCATTATGTATCTAGTTGTGTCTGAATTTTTACCAAACATATCACAAGCCATTAAAATTTCTGCATCATTAAACTTTGGTAAAAGATGCAAACCACTGCCAGCAAAG
>CAMPBB010000148.1 GCA_946635125.1 uncultured Clostridia bacterium | reverse complement strand
CTTTTATACAACACATCCGGATATAATTTATATCGAACCTGCTTCTTAGGGAAAATCCATCTTCGAAGCGGTCAGAATATTCTTCGTTTCTATTCCTATTCAGGCAATTACAATCTCGATTACATCGATTTATTCCGTGCAGAAAAGAAGAATTCAGAACTGGTTATCGAAGCCGAAGAAAGTATTCTTGCCAACGGAAATTATGCTCTCTATTCAAAAACAGCAAGCAAACAAAAAATTGTTGGATTTGATGACTTTAATTTGTTCAATAAGTTGAAAAAATTGGATAAAAACATAAATTATGTTCAATTTGTGGCTTGCCTTCACACATTTTTGCAAATTGGCATAATTAGTGTTAAGGACAAAATTGGTGAGTATGAAATTGTTGTTAACAACGGAACAACATCAAGTTTGGAAAAATCATTATTTTATAACAAACTCTGTTTGGTTATGAAATCTTATTAAAATTAAGGAGAATATGTTAGTGAAGTTTAATGTTCCAAAAGCAAAAGAAACACCAAAAGACTATGGCATTTTGCCATGGACAGAGGAGTTTAAAGACAAATTTCCAATACAAAAGATTAAAAATTACATAAAAACTCAAAACATTGCAAAAGAGCAAGTTGTTAATCATTTAAACTTTAAGTGCCACATGGATAGGGACAAGGCAAAACTTGTTAGTGAAACACTTGAAAACGAAGTTGCAATCATTCAAAACGAGCAAGAAGTTAACATTGTGATAAATTTGCCTTTTTGCGTTTATAGGTGCTTTAATTGCACATATGTTATGTATGATAAATCAAAATATTCTGACATTTATCCATATTATTATGACGCTTTAATAAAAGAAATCAAAGAAGCAAAAAACCTTGTGGATAAAAAGTTCTTTATTGTTAAGAACATTTTTATAACAGGAAATGTTATGGCACTTGAAAATGACAAAATTGAAGCGATATTTAAGATATTAAATTATCCTTTTTGCACAATTTCTGTTGAATTGGATTCACTTGAATCCGTCACAGAAGAAAAATTGTTGATTTTAAAAAAATATGGTGTTCAAAGAATTATTATAAATTCACTAACTTTTAACACACAAACATTAAGAAGACTTTGCAGGAGATTTGAGTTTAAAGATGTTTATGAAGTTTACAAACTTTTTGTTTCTTTTGGATTTGAAACAAGTTTTGAACTTGTTGTTGGGCTTTTGGATGAAAATGAACTAAAACTTGAAAGAAACTTAAACTTAGCATGTGAACTTGGGGCATCAAATATTGACTTGTTTTCAAGTCACTGCAAAAACATTGAGGAAATCAACAGAAAAGACATAAAAGAAATTCGAAAATTGTGGGATTTTGCGAATAATTTTATGCTAGAAAAGGGATATAAACCATATTATTTGTTTTGTTCAGAGCTAGAAGATGGCTGTTTTGAAAATGTGGGTTACACGCTTTCAGGTCAGGCGAATAAATATTTTATCGACAAATATTATGAGTGTGGAACACAAATTGGATGTGGAACAAACGCAGAAAGCATTAAAATTAAAGGGAAAAATGCTGAAAAGCAAAAAACAACACACAACATTTCACAGTATGTTTTTGGAATTGATGAAATAATTGAGAAAAAAAATAAGTTATTTTCATAAAAGTCTTTACAATTTCAACATTTTATGGTAATATAGAAACATGCCTAAATCATAGTTTTTGGACAACTCCTTGACCATTTACTCTGATTTTGGTGAAATTAGTTTAAAGGAGAAAACAAAATGGAAGCAAAGAAAGAAATCATTGCAAAGTTCCAACGCAAAGAGGGTGACACTGGTTCAACAGAAGTGCAAATTGCTCTTTTAACAGAAAGAATTAAACACTTAACAGAACACCTTAAAGTTCACAAGAACGACAATCACACAAGAAGAGGACTTTTAAAACTTGTTGGTAAGCGTAAGGGACTTTTGAGATACTTGGAAAAGACTGACCTAGCAAAATTCCGTTCACTAAAACAAAAATTGGGAATTAGATAATAAGAAGGATTTAATCCTTCTTTTTCTTTTTCATATCAAAAAGAAATTAAGCATAAAATAGTGTATGAAAAATTCGTTATTTTATGGAATATTATCAAATGCGTTAATCATTGTTATTTTTTGTTTTTTGGCGTGTTTTGCTTTTTTAAAGGATTCAAAAGAAGTTTTTAAGCCAAGTGATGATGTTTTTTATATGGGAAACACAGAGAAAAATGAAGTGTCACTTATGATAAATGTTTATTGGGGCGAAGAATATCTTGATGACATGTTAAAAACACTTGAAGATAACAATGTTAATGCCACATTTTTTGTTGGTGGAGTTTGGGTGTCAAAAAATCCTGAAATGCTTGAAAAAATATACAAAAGTGGGCATGAAATAGCAAACCATGGCTTTTATCACAAAGACCAAGACAAACTAACATTTGAACAAAACAAGCAAGAAATCTTGAATAATCACAAGTTAGTTAACAAGATTTTGGGAATCAACATGAACCTTTTTGCACCACCATCGGGAGCATACTCTCAAAACACAATAAAAGCAGCAAAAGAACTGGGCTATAAAACAATTATGTGGAGCAAAGACACCATTGATTGGTGAGATAAGGACACA
>CAMPBB010000147.1 GCA_946635125.1 uncultured Clostridia bacterium | reverse complement strand
AAATCCATTTTTACTCAAAACATTGTTTGCAGTGTTTTCAATTAGAGTTAAATTTTCACTTATAACACTTGTTGCCTCTTCTTTTGTTTTAACTTCGCTTAAAATTGGTGTTAAAACTTTCACAATTTCATCTTTAACTTCATATTTAACTTCTTGGTCATTTAAGTTATTGCTGTTTGCTCTTATATGTATTCTCAAAAACTCATTTATGTTTGCTTGCCCACTGTTTTTTGCTGGCAAAAATAGAAAAAGCATTAAAGTTAAAACGCACAAAAAACTCATTGTTAAAAATATTTTTATGTTAATTTTAATCAACTCCCAACAATAATATTTTCCAAAAATTTGTAAAACAAACAAAAAAACACCAAAAATGAATGGTGTTTTCAATTTTTTTAATATATTTTTTTGCAAACTGTTTTATATTTCTTTTTGTCTAAACACAACAATTTGTGTGCTTTCAGTTATTGGAAAACTTAAATCCTTGTTTTGGCTTTCCAAAACATCTGGACTAATCATAAGTTGTTTTGACAAACTCCAAAGGTCACTAGCCTTGTTAACATAATAGATTCCAAGCGGAGGAAATTCTTCATTTTTCTCATCGCCAAGAGTTACATCATTAACAACCGCCTCGCTTTTGCTTTTAACAACAATTGCAGAAATCACAACATCTGCCAAAACTTCAATTTCTTTTGTTCTCTTGTTTCTTGCTTCAACATTTTTTATTTTTAGTTCAACCAAAACTTTTTCGTTTCCAACCAAGTTTTCATCAAATTTTATTTTGCTTTCAAAAGGAATTGTTACATTAAAAGATTCCAAAGAATGTTGTTCATCATCTAGGTGATAAACCGTGTATGCCCCTATTTCACCTTTAACAAAAACGCATCCATCTTTTATTTCAGTTCCAAAAATTTTTGTTTCACTGCCAACACAAAAAACAACTTTGTCTATTTGTTCATCACTTTGAACTACAAAATTCCCTTCAATTTTTTCGTTTACAATTTTTGTGGAAGAAATGCTGTTACAACAAAAACTTGCATAAGAGAAATTTAACTCTCTTCTTGGGCAAAAAGCATCAAGAAGGGCTCGAACTTCATCTTGTTTTCTTGTTATAATGTAAGCCATAACTTCGCTTTTTAATTCAAGCATGCCTTTGCTATTAAGCTCTCCAACAACTTCATATTTTAAGTTTTCAAGATTTAAACAAACGCTTGCAATTTCATTCTCTGTTAAGCCACTTAACATAATTTCTTGCCTAAATTCATTTAGATATGTTTGGCATTTCAGCTTTGGATTTTCATCATTTGTTTTGTAAATTATGTTTGAACAAACTTCTCCACAAATTGTTAAAACATCTTTTAAGCACATTGTTTCTTTCACACAAACTTGCCCATCACAACCTAGTATTTTTGAAACAGACTGCGGAAGATCTAATTCCGTGCTAATTTCAAACTGTTCCGTTTTGTGATTTGTTATGTTTTGAACAGTTATGTGACCAATTTTTTGATTTGTTTTGTTGAGCTCTTCAACATATTTTATGCTTTCCTTTTCAAGAGAAAAAACTGACAACAAAATTTCTTGAACAAAAGTTAAATTCCCATCATTCGCACTTAAATTTTCACACTCCAAAACACTTGGTTTAACAAAAAAACTTACTGCATTATCAAGTTTCCCGCCCCCAACTGTTTGTGAAAATTTTGAGTCTTCACTCATCTCTTCAATGTCGCCATTTTCCAAAACACACATTGCTCTTGAATGAATGTTTCCTTCAACCAAAACACTTCCATTTTGTTGTTCACACTTCAAAATTGAAACAAGGCTTTTTGCATATAAAACTTTTTCAATTTTTTCTCCGCTTGTTTTTAAATTAACATTTATTTTCATCTTAATTTCATCAACAAGTTTGTTTGTTTTTATCTCATAATTTTTAACTTGCGGTTCTAGCGCCATTTTTGCTCCCTCCAAAATAAACTAACTTATTTATATTATTGGTGCAAAAAAAATATAACTATATATCAAAATTTTAGCGTTTTAGTGCAATTTTTACATCTCCACACAAAATGTCACTATATGAATATGTTGCTTTTTGATTAACGCTTGAACAATCTAATTTAACAACAAACACAGAAGAATAAACATCTTCAACAACACCAGAATATGTTTTTATCTTTTTTCTTCCGTGGTTAATTTGCATCTCAACCCCTTTTCCTTTTAAGTTCATAATTCGTGTTTTTACATCATTTATGTTTTGCTGTGGCTCTTTCATTTTTCACCTCATTTATTTTATAATTGTTAACAACATAATCTTTTTTAAACAAAAAAAGACACTAATTATTTTAGTGCCTAATTTTGTTATTTATGAATTTTTGTTAGTTTTTTAACTTGCTTTATGATTTCAGTTTCAGTTATTCCAAAAAGCTCTGCAACTTCTTGACCTTTTCCACTTTCTCCAAAAGTTGTTATCTCCAAAACTTTTCCATTTTCATTTATCAGCTTATAAAAACTTTCACCACTTCCAGCAACAACACACAACCTGATGTCACATTTTTTTGGAAGAACACTTTGAACATATTTTTTGTCTTGCCTTAAAAATTCTTTCAAGTTTGGAATGCTCACAACTCTTGCATCAA
>CAMPBB010000146.1 GCA_946635125.1 uncultured Clostridia bacterium | reverse complement strand
TGTGCTGAAATTGTTTCCAACACGCATGTAGTTAACAACAAGCCTTAATTTGTTTCTGTTGTTTGTGTTTAATGTTATTGGTTGGAGCAATGGTTGCATTTTTGAGTTGCTTAAACTAGCATCCAAGGCGCCACACATAGCAACAGCAGTGAATGCTTCCCAATAGTTAAGGGTTGTTTGTTTAGCTTGAGCTTCATTCATTTTTTTAATGTCTTCTAGAAATGCTTTTCCATCAAAATAAACACCAAAAATGTGAGGGGCAAATGTTTCTGTGTAGTAAAATTTATAGAGGTCAGCAATCATCGTTTTTGTTTCGGATGGAAACCTTGAAATTTCTTGATTTAATGGTTGCTCTAGTTCTTTATAATATTCTTTACTTTTATTAAACACAGCGTTTTTATTTTCGTCAGTTAATTTATTCCATTTCCCATTGTTGATGGGGTTATCCCACATTTCCGGAAGGAAGTGCAGATTTTTTAATTGATCACCGCCATTATTAGCTAGTGATTTTCTTATTGATTCGGGCAAATAGTTAAGATTGTTAATCATAAATTTCTTCTCCTTTGTTACCCTTTTATTGTTTTAAATTATAACATTTTTGCGCTATTTAGTCAATATCAAAATTAAAATTGTTTCATTTTAGTTTAAAAAAGTATTTAAATTTTAAAAATAAACATAATAACTTTATAATTTTTGTTAATGTGCTAAAAAATAATTGTGTTTTTACATTTTATTTGATAAAATGAAAAGAAAATGGGGGAGGTGTTATCTTGTCGGAAACCACAACTTATGAACAACACAAGGTTTTTAATGATGATTTAGATTCATCTTCTTCTAGTGTTGTTCTTTTGCAAGATGGCGTTCAATCGGTGGACGACATTGCAAAGGTGCTTAATTCTCGTGTGCGTCCAAAAGAAGTTCAAAGAAAAATTGATCATTCTAAAAAATATTCAATTGAAGATGTTTATGAAAATGAAATTAGAAATCGCTTAGAACAAATATTGCCTAATTTGGCTCGTGAACAAGAGCACATTGCCGACCAAATTGACAAAAAGAACGAACTTTACTATAAAGGGAATGACACCTACACTAATTTGCTTGAAAACGAAGCAAACGAAATTAAACAATTGATTGAAGAGTTAGAGCAACATGAATTGCTTGTTAAAATTGAATTTTTGAAAAACAGTGTTAAGTTAACCGCACAAAAAGAAGAAGAAGTTAAGCGTGATGGAATTGTTAGAACTGAAATTCGAGAAGTGTGTGCTAAATATGTTCCTCTTGAAGTTTTTGAAGGGAAAGACGGCTACAGGCTTTCTGTTGAAAAAATTAAAGCAGATGAAAATGCTTTTCATGATAAGCAATTAATGAAGAAACTTAAAGCAGAACAAGAAAAGAAAGATTTAATAAAAGAAGAAAGTGAAGAGCCACTTGAAGAAGTGGTGGAAGAAAAAAGTGTTGAACCACAACAAGAACCTAAAAAAGAAGAAAAAGCTGTTCCAAAATCAACTTTTATTGAGCCAGAAGGTGTTAACAACATCATAAACAGTCTTGGCAGTTTTAAGGGCGAAAATCTTTTTAAAGAACCCGAGCCAGAAGAGCGCGACTGGATGGATGATTTAATAGACAGCATTGTTAGCGAGGGAACACTAACAGAAGAAAATATGGAAGAAGTTCTTTTTGGTGAAACTGCTGAATTAAAAACTGAACAAAAACCAATTAACGAACAGCCTGCTTTTCAATATCGCAATGAACCCGATTTTGATGCAGAAACTATTCCTCAATATGGAACTGTGGCACAACCACAAACAACAAACCTTAATAACAATAATGCCGAGATGATGACCGAGCATGAAATGAAAGTTAAAAACTTTAACATTGCAGCTCAGGAAGTGTCCCAAAGAATGTTAGATTGCTATGCTGGAAACAAGCAAAAACTTGAGCAAGATGAAGATTATGTAAGGCTTATGGAATTTGTTGAGAAAACAAACAAAAAACAGGCCGAATTTAATGCCAACCAACCTAAAGAAGATTGGGAGAATGATGAAGAGAACAGGGAATATAGAAAGCAAGACTTTAATGATAAACGTCAAAGCTTTGAAAAACTGTTTGATCAATCAGTTTTTGATTCAATGAAAGAAAGAGCAAACGGAATAGGTTTTTAACCTGTTCTGTTTTTTATAATAAATGTGCAAAAAAATGTTAAAACATAAATTATTTCGTTGACATTTTGTTGCTTTTTTTTTAATCTTTTAATATAGGGGGTAGTGGAACATGAAGAATGCTTTTTTAGTTAAACTTAAAGAAAGTGTTATTTCTATTCTTCCAATAACCCTAATTGTTTTACTTTTAAGCATAACGCTTGTTCCAATTTCTGGAACAACTTTATTAATATTTTGTGGCTCGTGCTTGTTGCTTGCGCTGGGAATAGCTTTGTTTAGTTTAGGGGCCGACACGTCAATGTTGCCAATTGGGCAGCACATGGGTGGTTTTTTAAGTAAGAAAAATAACCCTTGGTTAACAATAGTTTTTTGTTTTGTTTTAGGTGTGGTTATAACTGTTGCCGAGCCCGATCTTTCTGTTTTGGCTGACCAAGTTTCAAGCGTTAACTCGTGGGTGTTCATTTTAACC
>CAMPBB010000145.1 GCA_946635125.1 uncultured Clostridia bacterium | reverse complement strand
AAAGAATATAAATAATGTTAGTGCCATGTTTAAAAGCATTCCCAAACATGAGCCCATCACTGAAAAATTCTCACGCTTATAAAGTTCCATTGTTTTTTGGTTTAAAAGCTGTTTGTTGTTTCCATACTTTTTCTGAATTTTTTCAAGTTCTGGTTGCATTAAAGCTTGCTTTTGTGCGTTCTTTCTTGCAATTCTTCTTTGGAAATAGTCTAGTGGGCTTAAAATTAGTTTTAAAACTATTGTGAACACAATTATCATAAAACCCCAGTTTGGAATAAAACTGAAAAGCCCAATAATGGCTGACCACATGTCTTGCGTCCAACCTGCTAGTTCAAATACTGGCATATTGTTGCTCCTTTTTTATTATTCTTTTTCACACCAAAAATTTTATGTTGGTTTTAAGATTGTCTGGAACAGGGTCCAATCCACCTTCAAATTTTGGCGTACATCTAAAAATTCGCTTCATTCCCAAAATTCCACCTTTAAACACTCCAAATCTTTTTATTGCATCAAACATATATGTTGAACAACTTGGGGTGTATCTGCAACAAGATGGAGTTATTTTGCTTATTGTCACCTTGTATAGTTTAATTAGTCCTAAAAATAGCATCTTAAAAGGATATGCTAACACTTTTATTATATTAAACATTATATAAGTTTCCTTTTTTAAGCAAAAACAAAACTTCTTCCTCTATTTTTGAAAAATCGCACTCCACAATAGTTGGGTGTGCGATTAAGACGAAATTTTGATGAATTCGCAAATTATTTAATTCTTTTCTCACAATTGAACGAAGTTGCCTCTTTATTTTGTTTCTTTGAACAGCTTTTCCAATTTTGTTTGAAACACTAAACCCAACTCTTGTTAAATTAAGTTTACTTTTTGTTATAACAATTGAAAGGTTTTTGCTGCTAATTTTTGTTCCATGTTTGTAAATGTAGGCAAACTCCTTGCGCTTTTTTAAGCGATTTTGTGTTGGTAACATAAAAACTCCTTTATGTTATGCTGATAATTGTTTGCGCCCTCTAGCTCTTCTGCGTTTTAAAACTTTTCTGCCACTTGTTGTTTGCATTCTTTTTCTAAAGCCATGAACTTTTGATCTTTGGCGTTTCTTTGGTTGATAAGTTCTTTTCATAATTTTCCGCTCTCCATCATTTAAACTCGTATTAAAATCAAATACTGTATGGCGATTATACCATAAAAATAACCATGTTGTCAAGACCAAATATATTTTTTATATAATAAAATTTTTATTTTTTAGTTTTTTTTAAAATAATTAATTTTTCTATTTTTTTATAAAATTTTTTTATTGTTTTTCGTGTTTTTTTATTTAAAAATCTTTGTCAAAGTTCTTTTTTATAATTTTTACTTTAAAATAAAATTTTTTATATAACTTTTTTAATCTTTTGCAAAATTTTGCCGTCTAATTTTAAAAATTTTATTTATTTTTTGTGTAAAATCTTTATTTTCTTGTTTTTTAAAACTATATATATATTTATAATAAAAAGAATAAAAAAATTTATATTTTTATAAAAAAAATAAAAAAGCACAAATAAATGTGCTTTTAAAAATATTTATGGTCTCATTGGTAAAACCAAGAAGAAATAATCATCTTTGTCTTCATTTGGAACAATTTGTGCTGGACCCATTTCTCCACAGAAGTTTATTTTTATAAACTCATCTCCAATAACATGTAAACAGTCAATCAAAAATCTTCCGTTAAAGTGAACAACAATGTCGTTACTATCGTGTTCAATTTGAAGGTTTTCTGTGATGTTTCCTTGCTCTGTTGAAGAGTTTAATGTTAGTGTTGAACCTTTGATTGTGAGTTTTATGATGTGATTTCTTTCAGTCCAAGAAAGAAGGCTTGCTCTTTCAATGGCATTGTTTAATTCTTGTTTGTTAACAACAATTTGTGTTTTAAAACTTTTTTGAACAATTTGTTCATAATTCACAAAATCTTTTTTGTATCCCAAAAGCCTTGTTATAAAAATTGTGTCACCAAGGTCAATCTTTAAGTGATTTTCTTGTGTTTGAATTGAAATAACAGTGTCATCTTCTGGAAGAAGTTTAACAATTTCAAGAAGTGCTCTTGCTGTGATAACAATTCCAAAATCTTCTTCTTGTGTTTCAAGCTTTTTTGAAATTATTGCCATTCTAACACCATCAAGAGAAACACCTTTAAGTTCATTGTTTTTTATTTCAAGCAAAATTCCTTTAAGCATTGGCCTTGAATCATCTTGAGCAACAGCAACACTTGCTTTAAGTGACAAATCTTTTAAATCGCTTGCTTTAACCTTAAACACTTTTGGTTCGTTAATTTCTTTTGGCATTGGAAACTCATCTGCGTTTTGGCATTGAATAAGTCCGTGATTTTCTCCATACAAAATTTCAATTGCATTGTTTTGTTTTGTAAAGGTTATTTGTTCATTTCCAATCTTTTTAACAAACTCAGACAAAAACTTTGCTGGAATAACACAACTTCCTTCCATTTTAACATCTGCTTTTATTGTTTTTATGATTGTGAGTTCCAAATCTGTGCACATAAGTGTTAGTGTGTCATCTTGAGCTGTGAGTTTAACACATTCTAAAATTGGATTTGTTGTTCTAACAGCTGCTGCTTTGCAAACTTTTAAAACAGCGTC
>CAMPBB010000144.1 GCA_946635125.1 uncultured Clostridia bacterium | reverse complement strand
AGAGCCAACACTTGAAAAGTTTTAAATAAAAACACTCTAGCTTGTTCAAAGTTAGAGTGTTTTTATTTGGCAAGTTTCAAAAGCCAGTGACTTTGCTTGCTTTTTTTGTTTGTGTTTGCTTGCTTTTTTTATTTGTGCATGATATAGTATATATATTATATATAATGAAAAGGAGAAAATTAAAAATGGCAAACATACTAGACGAACTAAAAGAAAGAGGTTTGGTGAAACAAACAGTTTATGAAGATGACCTAAAAAACTTACTTGAGAAGGAGAAAGTTGTTTGCTATTGCGGTTTTGACCCTTCGGCAGACAGCCTTCATGCTGGAAACATTGTTGCTCTTGCGAATTTGTTAAGGATGAAAAAAGCAGGGCATAAGGTTATTGCTCTTGTTGGAGGAGCAACTGGAAAGATTGGGGACCCAACAGGCAGAAATGACATGCGCCCACAAAAAACACCAGAGCAAATTAAACACAATGTTGAATGCATTAAAAAGCAAATTAAAGACTTTTTTGAGTTAAATGGTGAAAGTGATATTTTAATTGTTAACAATGATGATTGGCTTAGCAAACTCAGTTACTATGATTTTTTAAATGAAATTGCAATGAACATGTCTGTTAACCGCATGCTTGCAACAGAATGTTTTAAGGCAAGAATGGAAAATGGACTAACTCTTGCTGAGTTTGTTTATATGCCAATGCAAGCATATGACTTTTTATATTTATTTAAAAAATATGGTTGTGTTGTTGAATTTGGTGGCGATGATCAATGGGGAAACATCTTAGCGGGTGTTGAGCTTGTTAGGAAAAAGGAGCGCGCACCAGTATTTGCAGCAACCGTTCCACTTCTCACAAACGCAGATGGAACAAAAATGGGAAAATCTGTTGGTGGTGCAATTTGGGTTAGCAAAGAAAAAATGAGCGACTATGACTTCTATCAATTTTTTAGAAATATTGAAGATGTGAAAGTTAAAGAAATATTTAAATTTCTTACGCTTTTGCCTCTTGATGAAATCGAAGATATTTGCAAAGGCGAGGGAAGAGCTTTGAATGCTGCAAAAGAAAGGCTTGCCTACGAAGTTACAAAATTTGTTCGTGGAGAAAAGAGTGCAAAAGAAGCTCAGGCTCAAGCAAGAGCAAACTTTGGTGGAAACACAGAAGAAATGAAGGCTGTGGAAGTTAAAAAAGAAAATGCTCAAAACATTATTGACCTTTTGATTGCTTTAAAATTTGCAACATCAAGAGGAGAAGCAAAAAGACTTGTTGACCAAAAAGGCATCAAAATTGATGATGAGACTATTGAAAACTATGACTTTCCAATTATTAAGCAAGAGTTTGTTTTGCAAAAAGGAAAGAAAGGAATACAAAAAGTTAAGTTGGTGTGATGGAAACATTTTTAAGTATTGAAAAAGATTATATTGAAAAAAATGAGATTTTGGAAAAGAAATCTCGTTTTTTAGCATTTGCTTTTTATGTTGAAACAAGTGAAGAAGCAGAAGTTTTTTTAAGAAAACTAAAAATGGAATATAAAGACGCCAAACATATTGTTTTTGCATATAGGCTTTTGTCCACTTCAAGGTTTAGTGACGACGGTGAGCCAAGCGGAACTGCTGGAAAACCAATTTTAGACATACTCGAAAAAGAAGGCATTTTTAACATTATTGTTTGTGTTGTGAGATATTTTGGCGGAGTGAAGTTGGGTGCGGGGCCACTTTTGCGGGTGTATGCAAATTCTGCCAAAAGTGTTTTAAACAATTTAAGGATTTATGAAAAATGCAACAAAACAGATTTGTGTTTAACTTTTTCTGAATTTGAAAAACTGTTAAAGCGTGCTTTAAAGGAAAATATAAAACTTTCCAACACTGTTTTTGGTGAAAATGTAACACTAACTGCTGTTTACCCAAAAAATGTTAAAATAAACTTGGGCAAAGCAACAAAAAATGAAGAAATATATCATTCATTCAAGGTGAAAAATGACGATGATAACAAAGATAAGTGAGAACAAAAAAAGGCTTGCAATATATTTGGATGACCAATTTGTGTGCTTTTTAAATGCGTTCACGATTTATAAACATAAACTTGCTGTTGGGCAAGAAATAACAAAAGAAAAACTTGAAGAAATTCAGTTTGAAAGCGAAATGGACAGTGCTTTTGACCAGGCAATTAAATATATTTCAAAATATCAAAAAACTGAAAGTGAACTTGTTGATTACCTGCAAAAAAAAGGTTACATGCCTTCATTGTGTCAGGCTGTTTTAAAAAAAGTTAAAGAATATCGCTATATTGATGACAAAAATTTTGTTGAAGCCTATGTTAAACAAAATCGTGGAAGAGTTGGAATTAACAAAATTAAGCAAAGTTTAAAGCAAAAAGGGATTAGTGACGAACTCATTTCCCAGATTGAAATCGAGGAAGATATTTCAGATTTGCAAAAAATTGCCTTAAAATATTTGAAAAATAAAGAAAAAAATAGTGCAAATATGCAAAAATGCATGAAATTTATGTTTTCAAGAGGCTTTTCATACGATGATATTTCAAAAACAATTAACTCAATAAAAGGAGAAAGTTATGAAGATTGGCAATGATATTTGCGAAGTCAAACGCTTTTTGGGGCTTTTAACAAACAAAAGATTTGTGGATAGAGTTTTTTCTTTGGAAGAATGTATC
>CAMPBB010000143.1 GCA_946635125.1 uncultured Clostridia bacterium | reverse complement strand
AAGCACGAGGCCAACAGCAATCAAGTTTACAAAGTAAACATACCAACCATGGTTTAAGTTGAGTAAAGGCAATCCTTTTGCAGGTGGTCTTACAACAAAGAAGAAGTTTGTTTCGAAGTTTTGCAATGCACCATTTATCCAGATCATCGCGAAAGTCATTGCTGCAAGAACGATTATGTTTGTGATATAGGCTCTAACGCCCATGTCAACTTTCTTTGTGATAAGAGCATGTAAAGCAAACCAAACAATTGCAGCATGATAAATAAATGATTGATATGGTTGAGGGCGAGTGAACTCAGTTCCACTTGTTGCAAGGAGCAAAGCCAGCAAACCTCCGATTAATGCAACTGGTACATAGAAATTCAAAGCCTTTTGTTTTCTTTCTTCGTTTTTAGAAAGCGCGATATAGAAAATGAGGAAGATTATGATTGAGCATAGGTGAAGAGGCAGAGAAGTAACCTTCAAAACCAAACCTCTTGATGGGTCTTCAGGATCCGATGGAAGCATATGTGCAAAGATTTTTACAAATTCGCTCAAGATTGAAATTCCTGACATTATAAGTGCACAAGTCTTGATTGAAAACTTAAATTTCAATGAGCAGAACAAAAGGATTCCAATAAGAGCAAAACTTATTCCAAGCCAAATTAAATGATTAACACCAAACATACGTTTTCTCCTTTATGTATAAATATCTACAAAAACATAATAAAAAAAACAAAAAACTTTGTCAACTAAAATTGGACAGTATGAAAAAATAACTATATATAACAAACAAAAAGAAAAAAAGTTATCCACAAAAGATTGGTTCTCCAAAAGTGCAAATATGTCCAAAACTGCTTGACAAAAGGTTGGTTGGTTGGCTATACTGCTCCTATACATAGGAAATGAAAAATTATCCACAAAAAGAGGTTAAAAATGGAAAAAGTAAAGAAGTTTAACAACATAAGTTTATTGAGAGTGATTGCAATTTTGGCGATATTTTCGTTTCATCTTTTGCAACCTCTTTCAACAACACAAGGTCGGCAGTATTTCCCTATGGCTTTTGGGGTGGAAATATTTTTGTTTATAAGTGGATTTTTGTATGCGCTTAAGGAAATTTCTTCTTACAAAGAGTTTTTTAAGAAAAACTTTATCAAAATTCTTTGGCCAACATTTTTGTTCATTTTGATTTGTCTTGCAACGGGAGGTGTGTTTTCGCTTTTAACAAAAACAGATTTTGTTCAGTTCTTTCATTATACAAGCGTAACAGGAGAACTTTTGTATAATCATGGGCATTTGTGGTATATTGTTGCAATACTTTTGTGCTACTTAAGCTTGCCTGTTTTGAAGAATTTGGGGAAAAAGAAGATATATTATTTTCTTTTAAGTTTGTTTTTCGTGGCAGACATTGTTGCAATGACTGTTTTTGACATACAAAATGTTTACTTGCCATTTTTTGCTGGATTTATGTTTTGCAAGTTGACAAAAACAGAGATGTATCAAAAATTTAAGAAATGGGTTTTTATTGTTTGTCCTTTGATTTTTATAGGAACTCTCATTGCATATATTTTTGTGTTTAACTCAAACGCAATGATTGCAAACACACCACATTTGAGGTTTTTATTGAAACATGTTTTAACGGGATTAATTGCAATAGCTTTTTCAATCCTATTTTTTGAGCTGTTCAATTTTACGAATAAATTTGAAAAACTTTCCAATGTTTTGAGATATACTGATAAATATATCTTTGCATTCTACTTTATGCACAGTTTTGTAATTTTGAGCGCGGCAGGGCTTATGATGAGTATATCTCAATACCTTGCGATAAACATAATCTTGATATTCAATATGTCTGTTATAAGTTGCGTGATTTTTCAACACATATCAGACTGGACACAAAAGAAAATTTTTAGAAAAAGAGAAAAGGTTGCGAAATAGCAATCTTTTTTTTGTAAACAAAGTCAGTTGTTTTTCGTATCATGAAAGCAGAGGAGGATAAATAAAAAGAGAATAAAAAAAGGAGAAAAACAAATGGCAAGTTACAATGTTACAATAACAAACGGAACGGGTTCTCAGTCAATGAAGGCTGGGACCTACACGGTTAGCGCTGTGTCTGCCCAAGGGTATGATTTATCAAGTCTTACCCCAACTTCATTTACGGCGACAACTTCAGCAGGAACAGGCTCTTTCACTCTTTCTGCAACAGGAACGCTCACTTTTTATGTGAACGAGACTGGCGCTTCAGGTGGAAAACCTGTAACAAGTGGAACAATAATAATGACCGACAGTACAGGCACCACAACTTATGGTTCGGCTGTTAACATTTCTGCAACAGGAGAGGCTGTTTTTGACAACGTCCCATTTGGTGATGCTGAGTCGCCTTATATTTTGTATTTCAAACAATTGACGACTGACGACAACCATAACATTTATGATGGTGTTATCAGTGTCAACATGACATCATCTACCCAAACAGAATATGTGCTCAACAGTCCCATCGCAGAGCAATCTTTCACATTGACTGACGCGAACTATCAAGGACTTCCAATCGCAAACGCAGAACTATCTTTTGTAGGTGAATAGAAATGAAAAAGGTTTGCTTAAACCTAAGCGTGAACAAAACGCCGTTTTTATTGGAGATAAAAGATGAGTGTGAAACAATCGAAAAAAAGATAATGTCTGAGACTTTTTATAGAAATGTTTTT
>CAMPBB010000142.1 GCA_946635125.1 uncultured Clostridia bacterium | reverse complement strand
TTCTATTCCATCTTGAGCAACAGCAGCGATATTATTAACCTCAATAATCTTCGGAGTAACGCAAGTTTCAACAGCTTCAATAACATTTGATCCCGCAAGATCAATTGCCTTTGCAAGCTCAATGCTCAAATCAAGCTTTGCGCTGTGAGCAGCAATCAAAGCCTTAATTACGTTATCTACATTTCCACCTGCCATATAATGAGTCTCTATATCAACAACAGCAATGTTAAGACCGGCTTTTCTTGCCATAATATAAGCCAAAACAATGTTCTTTGTGTCAACCTTTCTCAGTCTCATTCCAATAAGCCTTGTCATTGAAATATGTGCACCTGAAACAAGGGCAGTAAACCATGGTTTAAGTGGAACCAAAATCAACATAACTGTTATAAGACAAACAAGCAATGACCCAATAACAATAAGGGCAATGACCGCAGCAGACAAACCACCTCCCGTCTGTGCGATTTCTTCAGCCAAAGTCAAACTTTTATTCATCTTTACCTCCCTTTAAGGTTCTAACAAAAACCAAGTTATCTCTTACTTCCTCAACAAATACCAATCTTCCAATGGCAATTGTGCTTTCTCTAGAAACAATTGTGTAGCATTTTCCCTCAAAGTCAGCTTTGCCAATTGGTTTGCATTCAGAAACAACTACCCCAACTCTTCCAACACTCAATTTTCTATCCTTTTCAACATAGTTTTCTGGCAAGGCTGATGTTTCATCAAATATTGGTGATTTTTTCAAAAATCCTTTTCTAACCGAATAAACAAACAGCGTAAAAATCAAAACAAACACAACAAGCATTATAACAATCATCAAAAGGACATAAAGCAGTGATTTTGTAAAAACAGCTTCACAAACAATTGCGGCTGTTCCACAAATGATAGAGGTGATTCCACAAAAACCAAAGCCCGGTATCAAACCTTCTGCAACAGCAAACACAAAGGTCAAAACCAAAAGAAGCACAACTATCCAAGAATTACTTGTCCAAAACATAGCACCCAACATAATTCCTCCTTTATCGTTCTTATTCTACCATACTTTTCACCTTTTGTAAATACCCAAAATAAAAAAAAGCAGATATAAATCTGCTAAATGCTTCTTTGATAAAAAAACAGGTATTGTTGAGCATAACCACTCAAAGAGCCAAACTCTTTGACAAGATTTTCTCTTATTTTTATCCTATTATCTTCTTTTTTATAATAGGTGTTATACATCTTGTGTATCCATGTGTCAACAGGAAAAACATCTTTTCTCCCATAGCCAAAAAGCATAATACAATCCGCAACCTTGGGCCCCACACCAGCAAGCTCAACCAGTTTTTGTTTTAATTCTCGCGAGTTTAACTCTCTCAAACTTTCCAGTTTTTCTGGTGTTATCTGTCTCAAAACCTTAAATAAGTATGAAGCTCTATACCCACACCCAATTTCCTTAAAAAAATCCTCCTTAACGCAAAGAAGTTTTTCATAACTAGGAAAAGCATGGTAATCTCCAATTTTTTCTCCCAAATTTTCTCTCAACCTTGTCAAAATCATCTTTATTCTTTTAATATTATTATTCGCAGAGATAATGAAAGAAATTAGTGTTTCAAAGAGATCATTTTTTAATATCCTAATACCGTATCCAAACCTAACCGGATCAACTAAAATCACTTTTTTTGAAAGTTCTTTTTTTATTTTTCCATAATCAGTCTTTAAATCGAAAAAATTTTCAAAATATTCTGGATTTGAACAAAAAATATCAAACCCCTCCTTGGTTTCAAAGATTTCAGCTCTTTCTTTTCCTGAATAAACCACATTCCCATCATATGCAAAAATCTGGCCACAATCCAAAATATGCCTAGGATTAAAATCTCGTTTTCCCTTTATTTTTATAATATTCCCTTCAATTTTATAGTCCATATTTTAAACATATTCTCCTTGTTCAGCATCTTCTTTATCATAAGCATCCTGCCTTTTTAATAAAGAATCTCTCAGTTTAATCATTCTTGGTCTTGTATACCATTGAATTATTGTTGGAGTAATGTTAGCATAAGCAAAAAGAAGAGAAATTGGCAAACTCATATTCAAAAACAATTCAGAAGGCAAGAATATCAAAGCAACAAAACACCACACAAAACAGGTAAAATGTAACCACTCCGCAAAGCAAGATTCTTGAATAAATCTGTTTACATACTCTAAACTCCTTGGGGTATTTAATTTGTTTAATCTAAAACCAGCAACTCTTCCACCAACAGGGATCTTGTCTTTCCATGATTTTACTTTTGTTACGACACAAACAATCCTTTGAAATTTACCAACCCTAAACCACCATTTTTCGCCATCAAAGAGCTTCTTGGGTAAAAGCCTGCCAACAAACAAAAAAACTCCTGCAGGCGCCAAAATAACGGCCAAACAGACAAACAAATTCCACGCAGTAACCCAATTAAACGAAAAAATCAAGTTCAGTCCAATTACAAGACTAAACCCTACAATAAGCACCAAAGAAAACAAACTTATCTTTTTCATATCTGTATTATATCATATAAACAAAAAATTTCAACACAATTGAATAAAAAAACATAGCTTTTGCTATGTCTTTTATTATTCAATTACACTTACAATCTTTTTGCCATTAGATGCACCAAACTTAACAACTCCATCTTTGGTTGCAAAAAGGGTGTGATCTTTTCCAAGTCCAACGTTGGTTCCTGGATATACCTTTGTTCCACGTTGTCTAATAATAA
>CAMPBB010000141.1 GCA_946635125.1 uncultured Clostridia bacterium | reverse complement strand
AGTTTTTTAACCGCTGGAGAAAAAGAAGTTAGAGCTTGGACAATTAAGAAAGGAACAAAAGCACCACAAGCAGCAGGTGTTATTCACACTGATTTTGAAAAAGGATTTATTAAAGCCGAAGTTGTGACATATGACGATTTAATTAAGGCGCAAAGTTATCAGACCGTTAAAGAAAATGGAAAAGTTAGGCTTGAAGGAAAAGACTATGTTGTTCAAGATGGCGATGTGATGCTGTTTAAGTTCAATGTGTGAGGTGAAAAAGATGGAACAAAAAGAAAAAGAAATATTAAAAATTTTGCAAGAGCCATTTGATGTTGTGTTAAAATATTTTTCTGAAAAATTAAAGTCAAACGAAAAACCTCTTGGCGAAAAAATTCAAACAAAAGTAAGGGAAAAACTTCATCCAATTTTGTCTCCCCTTTCTTCTTGGGTTGCAGACAATGTTTTAAAATATTTTGATGAAAACACTTCACAAGATTGTCTTAAAGAAAAAAATGAAAAAGGCACTCTTCACTTTATTTCACAAGCAAAAGGCTATGTTGAAAAAATAAGCAACAACCTAAAATCACAAATCGAAAAAACAAATCCTGAAAAAGCACCAAAAGCAAAACCAACTGTTTTTGCAGGAATTTCAAGCATTTTGGAGCGTGGAAAGGCTGCAACTCAAACTTTGTTTGTGTCAACTGCTGAAAAATTTAAAAGTGCAAAGAATGAAAAAGCAATTTAAAAAAAATGTTTTATTTAGTTGCTTAAAAAATTATTATTTAATATAATAAAGACATAAAAAGAACAAAATGGAGGAAAAATTATGAGTTTTTTTCAAGAGTTTTGGTGGGTAATTTTGATTGCTGTTTTGCTTTTGGCTGTTTTCATTGTCTTGGTTATTTTGATGGTTAAAGACATTAAAGACGCAAAACAAGATGAGAAAAAGTTTAGGGAAAAAGAACAAGCAAAAACACGACTTTCCGAATTAAACACAAAAGAAAAATCAAAAATTGCTGAGCAAAAAGGTGAGCAACAAAAGCTTCCTGCTTTTGATGAAAAGAAAAAAACAGAAAGCGTAAAAGAGGAAAAACAAACACCTTTGATAACAAAAACAACACAAACAGAGCCAGAGAAGAAAAAACAAGGTGTTGAGAAAAAACAAACAACAGTAAAAAAGGCATCAAAGCCAGCAACAAAAACTGAGCAAAAAAAGGTCGCAAAAACTGAGCAAAAGAAAACAGTGAAAGCTGTTAAAGAAGAGCCAAAGAAAACAACGAAGGCTGAAACAAAAAAATCTATAGCAAAGAAATCTAGCAACCCAAAAACAACAAAACCAGAGAGTAAACCAAAAACTCCAACAGTTAAAAAGGTTGCAAAAAAGGCTAAGGAAGCATTGGGCGGATTTGTTGTTGAATATGACAAAGAAAAACAAAACTGGACAGTTAAACAAGAAGGAAGCAAGAGAGTTTCAAGAAGAGTTGAAACAAAAATTGAAGCAACTCAAATTGCAAAGGAACTTTCAAAATCCAAAAATGTTGCCATAAAAGTTTTGAACATGAACGGCAAAAAAGCCAAATAAAAAAAGAGCATGATTGGTCATGCCCTTTTTCTTTTTTACATTTGTCTTGCTTCTTCTTCCGTTTCAATGGAACTTAAAAACTTTGCAAGTTTTTTCTTTGCTCTTTCCATTCTTGTGTAAGCTGTTAAAAAATCGTGCCTTTGATTGCCAGTATAAACTTCTCTTTTGGGGTCAAATCTTCGAAAATGCTCCTCACAATTTGAAGCTTTTGAAAATAATTGTTCCAGTTTTTGTCCTTTTGTTTTTCTCATCTTTACTCCACCTACAAAGATAGTTTATCACATAATAATTTGTTTTTCAATATGTTTTTTAAAAAAATTAAAAATTGCTCGTGTTAATTTGTTCTTGTTCTTCTTTTGTCAGTTTTGAAATAACTGATTTTTCTCTTCTTCTTGTTTTAACGATGTTGTTTAAAATGTCGTTTGCGTGTTTTCTTGACATTGTGTCATATTCTGTTTGCAACAAAAACTTGTTTCTACATTTCTTTTTGTGATTTTTCTTGCAAAAACCAACAATTTGATTGTGTTCTGTGTTGTTCGATTTCATTTGTTCTCCTCCAAAACTTTTTGCATTGTTTTCCATGATAAAAGTGCACACTTAACTCTTGCAGGCATGTTTTTCACGCCTTCAAAAGCTCTTGCGTTTTTCAACAACTTTTTGTCTTGCGCGCTAATTTCTTTTCTGTCAATCATATCAATAAAAATATCAACAATTTTTTTTGCTTCACTTAAAGTTTTTCCCAAAAGAGTTTCAATCATAATTGATGTTGAACTTTGAGAGATTGCGCACCCACTCCCAATAAAACTAGCGTCAACAATTTTTCCGTCTTTAAACAAAACATTAAGCGTTATGTCGTCTCCGCAACTTGGGTTGTGAGCATGCTGTGAGCATGTTATGTTTTTAATGGCTTTTTTGTATGGTGAGTTCATGGAATGTTCCATCACAATTTCGTTATAAATGTTGTCTATTTCCATTTTTTCTTATTCCTTTATATATTTCGAAAATTTTTGATATGCAAATTTTAAAGCATCAACAAGTTTATCAACATCTTCTTTTGTGTTATAGATTGAAAAACTTGCCCTAACTGTTGAGTCTAACCCCAAATATCTTAAAAGCGGTTGAGCGCAGTGATTTCCAGCACGAACAAAAATGTTTTTCATGTCCAAAATTGATGCTGTGTCGTGAGCGTGAATGCCAGAAATATTAAAACTTAA
>CAMPBB010000140.1 GCA_946635125.1 uncultured Clostridia bacterium | reverse complement strand
CAAAAAAGTGTCAATTAAAAAAACTAAAAATTTGAAAAAATATAAAAATTTATTGAAAAATAAGCATCACTATGTTATAATATCGCAATAAGGAGAAACAAATGGAAACAACAATTGTTGCAATCGCAACACCAATAGGCGTTGGCGGTGTTGGAGTGATTAGGCTTTCTGGCCCACTTTCACTCAATCTTTTACAAAAAATTTTCACACCACAAAAAGAGCAAAATTTCGTTCCAAGAAAAATGGTTTTTGGAAAAGTTTCTTTTAGTGGAGTAACAGACGACTGCCTAGCCGTTTACTTTAAAGCCCCAAACAGTTTTACTGGGGAAGATGTTGTTGAAATTCAAATGCATGGTGGAATACGCCTTTTGGAAGAAACTGTTAAAAAACTTTTGGAAGTTGGAGCAACAATGGCAAAGCCTGGTGAGTTTTCAAAGCGAGCTGTGATTAACGGAAAAATGGACATCACACAAGCAGAAGGGCTGATTGACATGATTTACGCCGACAGCATAAAAGAAATGCAAGTGGCTTCTTCACAAATGCGTGGTGAACTTTATGAAGAAATAAAAAACATTCAAAACGAAATTAAAGATAACATTGCCCACATTGAAGTGGCGTTAGATTTTCCAGAACATGAAGAAACATTTGCGGAAGAAAAATTAAAAAATGAACTTCCAAACATTATTAAAAAACTTCAAAAGTTAACAAACACCAGTGAAGTTGGAAACAAAATTAAAAACGGAGTTAATGTTTGTTTGGTTGGAAAGCCAAATGTTGGAAAGAGTTCTGTTTTAAATGCACTAGTGGGTTATGACAGGGCAATTGTCACAGACATTGAAGGAACAACAAGAGATACAATAAATGAGGGGTATACCTACAAAAATATTAAGTTTAATGTCACAGACACGGCAGGATTGCGAGAAAGTGAAGACATTGTTGAAAAAGAAGGCATTAAAAGAAGCATAAAAAGCATTGAAAACAGCGATTTTGTTGTATTTTTGTTCGATAATGCAAAAAATAGTGCGGAAAGTGACAAAATTTCAACATATAATGCTCAAAATTTTGCAAAAGTGTTAAATAAAATTGATTTAAAATCCAACAATAACACCAAAAACTTTGATTTGTGCATAAGTGCAAAAGAAAATGTTGGTATTGAAGAATTAAAGGAACTGATTTACCAAAAAACAATCAATCAATCCCTTTTAAGTGAAAAGGTTATCATAACAAATCTAAGGCACGAAAAACTTTTAAAAGAATCAATTGAAAACTTACAAAAAGCGTTAAATGATTTGCAAGTTGTTTCTCTTGACTGCATTTCTGTTCCTATTTTAAGGGCGTGGGAACTTTTGGGAGAAATAACTGGAGAAACAGCAAACGAAAGCATCATCGATGCGATCTTCTCAAAATTTTGTTTGGGAAAATAAAATTGTTTGCCCATCTAGATAAACAGAGAAAATAAATATATATAGGAAGAAATAAAAATGGAATATGACATAGTTGTTGTTGGAAGTGGCCATGCTGGAATTGAAGCAGCACTCGCTGGTGCTCGAACAGGAATGAAAACACTTTTAACAACTTTAAATTTAGATAGTATTGGATTTTTGCCTTGTAACCCATCAATTGGAGGAACGGCAAAAGGGCATTTAGTTTTTGAAATCGATGCTCTCGGTGGCGAAATGGGAAGGCTTGCAGACCAATGCACAATAACAAGAAGAATGCTTAACGAAACAAAAGGCCCAGCAGTTCATTCCCTACGGGCACAAGTTGATAAAGCAAAATATCATGAAATTGCAAAAAAAACATTGGAAAACACAGAAAATTTAAGTATTTTGCAAGCTGAAATCACAGAAATCTTAACAGAAGACAAAAAAGTTGTTGGAGTTAAAACCCACTTGGGCGAAATTATAAAAACAAAAGCAGTTATTCTTTGCACTGGTGTTTATTTGTCTTCAAGAATAATTATTGGCTCATACACGCAAGACAGTGGTCCAAACGGTTTTATGAACGCAAAAAACCTGTCATCATGCCTTAAAAAACTTGGATTTAAAATTTTAAGGTTTAAAACAGGAACACCAATGAGAATAGACAAGAAAACAATCAATTTAAGCGAATTTGAACCACATTTAGGTGATGAAAGCACGCCAAATTTCAGTAAAAGAACAAAAACAAAGTTTAAAAACATTGGGCAGTGTTATTTGGGACACACAAATGAAAAAACTCACGAAATAATTAGAAACAACTTAGACAAAAGCCCATTATATCAGGGAATAATAAAAGGAATTGGACCGAGGTATTGCCCATCAATTGAAGATAAAGTTGTTAGATTTTCAGATAAACCAAGGCATCAATTCTTCTTGGAGCCCGAGGGGGTATCCACAGACGAAATTTATGTTCAAGGAATTTCAACAAGTCTTCCTTTTGATGTTCAAAAACAAATTGTTCACAGCATGAAGGGATTAGAAAATGCTTGGCTTATGAGACCAGCATATGCAATTGAATATGATTGCATTGATTCAACCGATTTATTGCCAACATTGGAAGCGAAACATATTAAAGGAATTTACTGTGCAGGTCAAATAAATGGCACATCTGGTTACGAAGAAGCGGGTGCGCAAGGAATTATTGCTGGGCTCAACGCAAGTTTAGCCTTGCGAAACATGGACCAAATTATTTTAAAGCGCAACCAAGCATATATTGGTGTTTTGATAGATGATTTAGTAACAAAAGGAACAAATGAACCATATAGAATGATGACATCAAGAGCTGAACACAGACTGTATATAAGACAAGATAAC
>CAMPBB010000139.1 GCA_946635125.1 uncultured Clostridia bacterium | reverse complement strand
AGGCGGAAAGTGTTATTAGTGCAAAGACTATTCCAAAAGATAATAAAAGCATTGTGAATGTTTTAAAGATTTTTGTTTTGCTCATTTTTTTTCTCCAAAAGTTAATTTCACAAATTATAACACAAACAAGGCAATTTTGGCAAACAAACAGGCTTTGTTTTTATTGCTTTTTTGCTTGAATTTTTCAAAAAATTCTGTTAAACTTTTGTTATGAAAAAAATAACACTAATTTGCGTTGGAAACATTAAGGAAAAATATTTAACTGACGCCATAAATGAATATAAGAAAAGAATTCAAAAGTTTTTTGACTTAAATATTATTGAAATTGCGGAGAGCAAGCTTTTGTCATCTCAAAAAGAAATTGAAAAGGCATTAAACGAAGAGGGAGCAAAAATTTTGGAAAAAGCAAAAGGGAAAACTCTTGTTTCACTGTGCGTGGAAGGAAAAGAACTCAAAAGTGAAGAATTTTCAGTTTTTGTTGATGAAAAAACAAATGAAAAAGAACTTTGCTTTGTGATTGGTTCCAGTTTTGGGCTTTCAAAAGAAGTTAAAAAAGCATCAACTAACATAAGTTTTTCAAAACTCACTTTTCCGCATCAACTTATGCGTGTGATATTTTTGGAACAACTTTATCGTGCAGGAACAATTATGAACAATATAACATATCACAAATAAATAAAAAAAATAATATATTTTATTTGACATATTTTGTCAGGCATGTTAATATATATGTATATAAACAAGGGGGAAAAGAAAATGGCAAAATCTTCTAGTGATTATTTTGGATTAAGTTACATTGTAAGTCTTATCCTTGCAATCATTCCTATTACTGCATGGATTTGTGGTATTGTAACTAGATTTATGGAAGGAAAAATCGTTGCTGGAATCATTCGTATTTTCTTAGGTGGATGGATTCTTTGGATTCTTGACCTAATTTGGATGATTGTTAACAAAAAGATTCTTCGTCTTCTTAACATCTAATAAAAAGTGCTTGTGCACTTTTTATTTTTTGCCCTTAAAAAGCATCTTTTTAAAATGAAAAACATATTGGCAGAGAACCAATATGTTTTTTTGTTTTTAACATTTTTTCTCCTATTTTTAAATTTTTGCAATTTCTTTTTATTAGTATAACAAAAAAAGAAAAATATATCAAACAAAAAACTTCATTTAATAAAATAAGGCATATCAATCAAAAAGGCACAAAAACTTACTTTATGAAAAATTGCCATAGTTGACATTTTTGGGATTATTGTGTATAATAAGCAAAACTTTAAGGTTGAGGTGAATTATGAAAGTTTTGGTTACTGGTGGGCTTGGCTACATTGGCTCACACACAACAACAGTTTTGTTGCAAAATGGCTTTGATGTTGTGATTGTTGACAATTTGTCTAATTCAAAAGTTGATGTTTTGGATTCAATTGAGAGCATTTGCAAAATAAGGCCAAAGTTTTTTGAGTTTGATGTTCAAGACAAAGAAAAACTTGATGCTCTTTTTGAAGAAGAAAAACCAGAGGCTGTTATTCACTTTGCGGGATTTAAAGCAGTTGGAGAAAGTTGCCAAAAACCACTTATGTATTATGAAAACAACCTAAATTCAACATTTGCAATTTTGGAAATGATGCAAAAACACAAATTTTGCCGTAACCTTGTTTTTTCAAGTTCAGCCACAGTTTATGGAGTGCCAGACAGCGTTCCACTAACAGAAAGTTCTCCAATCAAAGACGCAACAAACCCATATGGTCAAACAAAAATTATGATTGAAAAAATCATTCAAGATTTTGCCAAAGTTGAAGACATAAATGTTGCAATACTTCGCTATTTTAACCCAATTGGGGCACACCCAACAGGGCTTTTGGGGGAAGACCCAAATGGGCTTCCAAACAACTTGTTTCCTTATTTAAACAAGGTTGCTGTTGGGGCTTTGCCAAAGCTTAATGTTTTTGGAGATGATTACAACACACCAGATGGAACTGGGGTTCGAGATTATATTCATGTGATGGACCTAGCAAAAGGGCATGTTTTGGCATTAAACAAGTTAAAAGAAAATTGTGGATTGTTTGTTTGCAATTTGGGAACAGGGAAAGGGACTTCTGTTTTGGGGCTTTTAAAAGCCTATGAAGAAGCAAACAACATTGAAATTCCATATAGCATTGCTCCAAGAAGAGACGGCGATATTGATGAAAATTATGCTGGAACAGAGAAAGCCAAAAATGAACTTGGATTTGTTTGTGATTATTCAATTGTTGATGCTTGCAAAGATGGTTATCGCTTCCAAATTTACTCACAAATCGTTTCACACATAAAAAACCAAAAATAAAAATAATTCCACAATTTGTGGAATTATTTTTTGTTCATTAAAGTTATTTTTGAATGAGTGCAGAAGTTAAAACCTCATCTGTCCATTTCAAAACTTCATCTTTTGAATATTTCAAGTTGTTTTCAATCATGAATATCATCAAATATGTAAATCCACCAGTCACAAATTTGGAAATTATTTCAGTTGGAATGTTATACTTAAAATTGCTGGCTTCTTGTTGAGTGATTGACTCAATGTAATCATAAATTGTTTGCATAATCATTATTCTGAGTCTGTCGCTGTAACTGTGTTTAATGAATGCCAAAAATCCCTTTTGGTGATCTTTAATATAATCAAAACATAGTTCAATGAGTTTTAAATATAAATCTTTTGTTGATGTAAAAGTGTAGTTTTGAAGGTTGCTGTCAAAAACATCTTCCTTAATGGAAACAATAACGCATTGAGACAGGTGAAATTTATCTTCAAAATATTTGTAAAATG
>CAMPBB010000138.1 GCA_946635125.1 uncultured Clostridia bacterium | reverse complement strand
TTTATTATTATTTTTAATTTTAATTATTTTTGGGTTTAAGATTGCAATAAAAACAAAAGATAAGTTTGGCTCAATGCTGGCTCTTGGCATAACTTCAATTATTGCCATTCAGGTTTTGTTAAATGTTTGTGTTGTCACGGGGCTTGTTCCACCAACGGGATTGCCTCTTCCGTTTATGTCGGCAGGGTCAACAAGCCTTGTGATGTCTATGGGGGCAATTGGTGTTTTATTGAATATTGATAAACAATCAAAAACAATTTAAAATAAAAAATCAAAACTTTGGACTTTGATTTTATATTTATAGGTAAATTTGGTGGTTTGTGAAGAATAATATGAAAAACTTGGGGTATTGACAATATTTAAATTATGTGCTACAATAAAAATATAGCAAAGGCATTTTTGATGCCTCCTAAAATCAAGGGGAGTATAGGGCATATAAAAATATATGCGGTAATAATCGTCATCACATATCTGCCACAGTTTGGCGGTATCGGTTTTACCTTAAACATTAGAGACTTTGATATATTCACATATCTTGTGGATATTTTGAGGTCTCTTTTGTTTTTGCTGTAAATTATAATTGGGGTGATGATATGAAAGAGTGTATTTTTATGGGAACATTTGACCCATTTCATAATGGGCATCTTATGATGATTGAAAAACTATCGAAAGAGTTTGATGTTGTTTATGTTTTTATTGCAAAAAACTATTTAAAGTTTGGGAAAAGAATGTTTAAGCCTGAACAAATGCGACAGGCAATTTTAAAAACTGTGAAAGAAAAAGGAATAAAAAATGTTGTGTGTGTTGAAAAGTCACAATTTCTTCCTTGCTCATATTTAAGTAAAAAATTGCAATGCAAAAATTTTGTTAGGGGAATAAAGCCAGAAGATGCTTTGTTTGAACTTGTGTTAAGAAAAGTCCATTCCATTTTTGGCATAAAAACTTTTTATTATCCAAGTGGAAGTGTTTTTAGTTCAAGAAAAATTAAAGAAGATTTTAAAAACAATAAAGATATTTCCAAAATGGTTCGAAAAGAAGTTTTTAAACTATTTCAAGAAAAACAACAGAGTGTGCATTTTGTTGAAATGCAGAAAAATCTTTCAAGTGGTGCAGATGATAAAGCTTTAACAAAAATTTGTGATGCTAGAAAATTTTAAATATCCTTGCTTGTGCTTTTTGTGTGATGAAAACTGTTTTTAAACAGTGAATAGTGTTAAAAAAGCTCTATCAAGTTGATAGAGCTTTTTGTTATTCATCTCTTTTGAGTTTTAGGTTCACAACGGAAATATTTAATTTTAGAACCTGTGGATGTCCGCGTCTAATTTCTTCAATTGGTTCTTCTTTTGATTTTTTGTAAGCAAGAAGGGCTTTTGCAAGCTGGTCTGGGCAACTTGTGTCGTTTTTGCACTTAATGCCAGAGCATATTGAAATAATTTCTTCAATTGGCTTTCCAATTGTTAGTTTTGCAAGCGCTTGAAGGCCGCCAGCACAACCACCTAAAAACTTTAAGTCTTTAAGTATTCCATTTTCGTCAACATCAAAAATAATTTGACGAGCGCATGTTCCAACTGTTCTAAAAGATTCCATAACTAATCCCCTTTTTCAGTCCACAACAAATTGGTGTAGACAAATTCATAAAAGTTTGGTGCTTTGTTTGGCCATAGTTCAATTGCTTTAATTGCTTCAGCTCTTGTTTGAACATTTATGTTTATTTCAAATGTTGGTATGTCTGAAGTAGAGTCGATAATTTTTAGTTTAACCATATATGTTCCATCTGGATTTTTCTTAAATTCTGCAACATATTCTTGAAGCCTTTTAAAATACATTCTGTTTGTCTTGCAAAATGTTGAAATATTTTCCCTAAGATTTTCTGGAATTTCTTTGTAAAAAGAGTTAACAATGTTTCTGCCAAGAGCGGTTAAACTATATCTTGGATTTTCATTTTTTTCGTCAACAGAGAAAATCATTTTAAATTCAATAAGAGTTGGGAAAACTGCTTTAAGTTCCATATAGTTAATCCATGAGTTTCTTGATGTGCATATGTCGAAAATGAATTGTTCGCTAAGTGGAATTTCAATTTGCTCAAGCATATAAAGAAGAATTAATTTTGTTTCAGTGTCATCTCTAGAAAAATTTTCTTTCAAAACTATTTCCTCCCTTTTCAAATAATGTTTTTTAATTATAACACATAAAATGGTATCTGACAAACAAAAACAACACAAAAAATTAAAAAATATTTTCAAAATGTTTGGCATTTTGTTTTTGTTGTGATAAACTTAAATCATATAATAGCGGGGAAGAGTTATGGAAGAAAAAAGAAATAATAATATTATAAATTTTTATGATGCATGCACAGATTTGCAAAATGCAAAGTTAATTTTGGCAGATGCAAAAATTGGAAAAATATTAAAAACAATTATGGAGAGCCCAGACCTTTTTGCAACTGTTGGAGAGTGCCTCATAAACTTTAATTATGAAACAGAGTTTCAAAAAGCGCAAGTGAAAAAAGATACTGAAACATCTTATTTTAAGCTGCCAGACGACAAAGCAAAGATTGTTGCTTTGGTGTTTAACATCTTAAGTGAATGCGACACACACAAACTTGATTTGCATGCTTTTTTGAAAGAATTTTTTGTTAACGACAATGACGACATGGGTTATGCTTTTTTAAACTTTGTTCACAAAATTGTGTTTCCATTTAGAGATGCTCTTTGCTCAATTATGGTTGGTGAAGATGAAGAAGAAGTGATGGAACAAGAAGAAACTGAGCAAGTTACATATGAGCCAGAAGAGCAAGAAGAGATTGCTGAGGGAGACATATTG
>CAMPBB010000137.1 GCA_946635125.1 uncultured Clostridia bacterium | reverse complement strand
AAATTATGTTGAAATGTTTTAATAAAAGCCATAACGGCTTTTATTTTTTTAAAAAAAGTTATATTTGTTTGACTAAAACATTTTGTTTTTGTTAAAATAAAGGTGAAATAATTTTGCTAGTGGGATGTTTATGCAAAAATAGGAGTAATGTATATGGAAAAAACGCTAAAAAATAGTTTCAAATTTGTTTTATTTTTTGTTGGAGTTGTTTGTTTTTCTCTTGCACTTTTTTGTGCTTGTGGAGGCAAAAAAACTCCACAACCAGAAGAACCAAAAATTGAAGCAACAGAAATGTCTGTTTTTTGGGGAGAACGGGCAATTGGTGATGATGAAACAATTATCATAACAACAAAGGCAAATGGAGCAATTGTTGTTGAACTTAATAGTGAAGAAATTGGAAGCTACTCTCAAAGTGAAATTGATTGGTCAAAACTTGTGGCATATTACAAAACAGCGGAAAGCGAAGAAAATATCTTGCTTGAAAATTTGAACGAGCACACAAGCGTTTCTGTTCAAGGTGATGACGGAGAATATCAATATATGATTGGCTTGCCATCACTTAGCAAGTCAGGAAGTTACAAATTTGTTGTAAGCATTGGTGAAATTAAGAAAACATTTTCTGTCATCTTGGAAAAAGAGAGCATAATTGGAGAGTTGAGCCTTGGATTTAACGCAAACAACAAAGTTGAAGAAGGGGTATACTCATTTGAATATGGAAAAATGAGACCACAGGACTATTCTGTTAAAGTTGGAAATGATTACACTCAAAACTATCATTACGCAAGAATAACCGTTTCAGAGTTTAATGAAAACAATGGGGTTGAAGATATTGCATTAAGTGAAATAGATGTTCACGAACTTGGTTATGGTGTTGGAACTCCAAAATTTGAAGAATTGGATGCTGGAGAATATTATGTTTGTGTTTATCTTGAAGAAGATGGGGTGGAAAATGTTTACAGCAAAGTGTTTAAACTTGTGATAACACCATCAAAAATTGAAAGCGAAACTAAACCATCAAGCCTAAATTTCACATTCAACACTTTTAGTGATTACAGTGAAACAATAACTTTTAATTCAATACTTGAAAACTCAGCCTATTCTTTAAGTGTTTCTGTTTTAGACAAAAAACAATCAATGAACTCTGGGAACCTTGGGAGAAAAATGGGAACTTGGGAACTTTTTAGCAAAGAAAACCTAACAAACTTTGTTGCAACAGATGGTGAAACAGTTGAAGAAGAAAACATTTTGTCTTTAACTGATAATCTTGTTGCTGGAAATAACAAATATGTTCCAATTTTGTTTAATTATAATAGCAGTAACTATGCTGATGAAGTGTTCTTAGTTAAAGCAAATCTTTCAAAGGGGCAAATTGCTTTTCCAGACATTGTTTATCTTGGCTTTGAAGGCAACAATGAAGAAGTTTTAACTTATGTTTCAGATGAGCAAAAACTTGTTTTAGATTATTCAAATGACCTTGATGTTTTTAAAAGTTATTATGTTATAACTGAAAGCAAAAATGGTTTGAGCGGAACAACAACATTAACAGTTAAAAACAAAGATAGATATGAATTAGACTTGTTAAACGCAACAACACTTAATGAAAAAATTGAAAGTAACGAAACAAACTATAAATCTGTTACAAATAATTTGGAAAATGGAACAGTTGTTATTGAATGGGAATTGTCACCAATTTTGTTTTCTCAAACAGCAACTTACAACATAACTTCAACTCAACAAGAAGAAGGTGGCAATGTTGTTTCATGTGATGTGAGTGTTGTGCTTAATTTTAATCAAAGGTCAAATTCAACATTTTTAGATGGCAAGAGCATAACAAACATCTTTAAAATTGAGTGTAACAATGAGGTAGTTTTGGAAAGCAATATTGCTGTAAATGGCAATCAAATTAGTTTTCATAAAACAATAACCTCATTTAACGATAACAACAATGTTTTAAACATAAAAGTTTCTGTCAATCAAGATTTTGAAAATAAAGTGAAATTTTTAATAGCAGAAAACTTAACATCAAATTTTAAAGAAAGCACTTTGATAGTTGAAAAGTTTTAGTGCAGAAGATTATGCACCTTTTGAACTTGCTCTTGAAGTAAACCTTCATATAGTAATTACAGGTTAAAAAAAATCAAGAAAACTTTGCCATTGCAAAAATTAGTGAATAAAATTTAAAAAAAACACACTTTTTTGTGTGTTTTTTTGTTAATTAATAATTTTGTTTAACAATTTCAACAACTTCAGCAGTTCCCTCAAACAAAATTTCTTTTGTTGGTTGTTGTGAATTTTGATTTTGTGACCAATATTTTTTTGCTTCAATCAAATGATCAGAAAGAGATAATCCACGATTGTTTATATGAACATCTTTTGCATAAAAAACATTTCCATCAAGTTTTACTGCTATCATTTGATATTTTTTTGTTGAATCTTTTTTAAGAAATTCATTAAAATTTTTTAAACATAAATTTTTGTCATCAACCAAAAACATACATGTCAGCCTGCTTGGTAGATTTTGGAATTCCGTTTTTCTAACGTGTTCAACAGCAAGTTCTCTTAAAACGAAATCGCTTTCTTCTAATGCCAAACAAAGTTTTAATAAAAAATCTTTATCAAAAGTTTTGTTATTATTTATTTTTTCAAATCCCTGAGTTGCCAGTCTTCCTTTTTTATCAATGCTAGAATAATTCAAAATTCTTTTTGCTTGTCCGTTTTGTTCTGATCCAAAAATTAATTTATCACCAACTTTATAATTTTTGTTTGTTGCAACTTGAAACATAATAACATTTTTAATGAGCATGTTTTTCTCCTATAACTGTTTGTTATATTATAAGT
>CAMPBB010000136.1 GCA_946635125.1 uncultured Clostridia bacterium | reverse complement strand
AAAAATGGATAACTATAACTGGACGCAAGCAACAAGAGATATTGAAGAGTTTGTTGACAAACTTTCAAACTGGTATGTAAGGCGTTGCCGTGAAAGATTTTGGGTTGATGGTGAGGTTGAAGACAAGTTTGTTGCTTTTGAAACACTTTACAAAGTTTTGATTGAAACAACAAAATTAGTTGCACCATTCATGCCATTTTTAAGCGAAAAAATATATCAAAACTTAACTCAAAATAGCACTAGTGTTCATCTTCAAGATTATCCTGTTTGTGACAAAAGTTTTGTTGATTGTGAACTTGAAAAACAGATGGAGCAAATCATCAAAATTGTTGACCTTGGAAGAACTGTTAGGGCAAGCACTAATCTAAAAACAAGGCAACCACTTCAAAAAATGCTTGTTCATGTGACAGACAAAATTAGTTTAAGTGATGAAGAAATCAAAATCATTGCCGATGATATAAATGTGAAAACTGTTGAGTTTATTGAAAACCCAGAAGAATACTTAAACTTTGAGTTAAAACCACAACTCAAAACTTTGGGACCAAAATATGGAAAACGCCTAAACGAAATTAGGGAATTTTTAACAAATTGTGATGCTTCAAGCGTTGTTAGGACTCTTCAAAGTGGAGAAAGCGTTGAAGCTCTAAAAGATGTTGTTTTAACAAAAGATGATGTTTTAATATACACAAAGAGCAAAGATAGTTTCTGTGCTGATTCAAGTTATGGCATAACAGTTGTTCTAGACACAACATTAAGCCCAGAACTAATTGTTGAAGGGCACATGCGTGAAATCATTTCAAAGATTCAAAATTTGCGAAAAGATAGCGGATTTGAAGTTGAAGACAGAATTGATGTTTTGTTTGATGCTGGTGATGAAATTGAAAATGTTATTGAAAAAACAAAAGATGAGATTCAAAAAGTAACACTTGCAAGAAGCATTAAAAAAGCTCCAAATGATGGTGTTAAACTTGACATCAACGGAATGGATGTTACACTCAAAATAACAAAGGTGAATTAAAAATGACAAATTGTTTATATGCAGACAATCACATAATGGTTGTCATGAAAGAGCAGAATGAGCCACAAGAAGTGTTATGCGAAAAAATTAAAGAAGAAATGAAAGCAGAGAACAAGAAAACTTCATTTTTTGAGCCAATGTTCTCGCTTTCTGTTGGCGCTGGTGGGCTTTTATTGATTGCTCTTTCGTCAAAAGCAAAAGAAAGACTAAGCGCTCAAATTGAGCAAAACGATTTTGTGTTAAAAAACTTTGCTGTTTGCGTTGGAAAACCAAAGTTTACAACTCGTTTTATGTTTAGTGATGGAGAAGAAGTTGGTTATCAATATATTCATAGAAACAAAGTGAGCAAAAAACTTGAATTTATTCCAAGCCTTAATGTTGATGCGGTAAAAGTTTATGACCCTTACAAAGTTTTGGAAGACAAACAACAAATAAGTCTTGTTGAAATTTGTGGTGGCTTTAACTTTTTTGATGAAACAAGATTTTTGCTTAGCGATGCAAAAAGCCCAGTTTTTGGTGACAAAGTTTATGGTGGCGACACTCTTGCAAAAAACACAAATTTGGCACTGTTTTTGGTTGAAATGAGATTTGTTCACCCAACAACGAACAAAAATCTTGTGTTTAGGGCTTATCCACCAACAGACAAAAAACCTTGGAGTTATTTTAATGTTGAAAAGTTTTTGAGGATATAAATTAAAATCACCCATTTAATTGACTTTGTGGGTGATTTTTAATATACTTAAAAAAACAAAAAAGGAAAACGAACAAATGGCTGGTTACAAAGTTGTGTTAAGAGCATTTGCAATAATTCTTGTTTTGGGAATTATTGGCTTTGGAATATTTTATTTTGTGTCGGGCGGTTTTCAAGACGCAAAAGCATCTTACAAAGCACATAAAAGCATGACAAAAAGTGACGAATATGCATATATGCAAAACCTTGAAGAAGAAAAAATTTCAAGGCTAACACATTATGTGAAATCTGATGAAAACGCCCTTAACAACTTCAAAAATGAATATCAATCATACATCACCTTGGATTTTGCAATAAATGAAATGGGCGATGACCTATATTTTGCAACAAAGAATGCAAAAAATAAAAAAAGTTTAGACTCAAAATATTCAAGTTTAAAAAGTGCGTTAAACAAAGTTTATTCTGAGTTTGAAGTTTTTGACAAGTCTTATAATGCTTACACTAATGCAAATTCTTCTGGTGGAACTGTGATAACGGCGTGGGAAGAAGAAGAACTTTGCAAACTTGCACCAAATGTTTTTGAGGCAATGAAAAATTTGAGTAAAAAGGCATATGACCTCAGCAGTGTTAGTTTTAACTTTGTTGTAACAAATCTTTTAAACGGCTCAACTGTTGGAAGTTTAAAATATTCAATGCTCTCAGCCATAACTGGTCAGTCTAGGGCTTTTTATGAGCAACTTCACAACATAGAAGGGCTCACTGGTGAGCAAATTGGAAATCTAAAACAATATGCTTTAAACGCAGTTAACAAATACAAACTTCAAAAATCAGCCAACTTTGCTGATGAGTTAAACATAGAAAAAGACGAATATGCCTTTAAACATATTTATAGCTTAATAGCAGAAGAAGAAAAGTCGCAACTTTTTGCCAGTGCAAACAAACAAGAATATGTTAATTCCTTAACAGGTGGTCACATTGCTGAAATCACAAAAACATGCAAAGTTATGGGGTGGATAGTATGATAAAAACAAACAAATTTTCAACATTATTTTCACTTTTATTTGTGGCAATTTTTTGCTTTTTCTGTTTTGCTAGTTGTGGTGAAACAAGATCTTGGAAAGAAACAAGTGAAGTGTATCACAGC
>CAMPBB010000135.1 GCA_946635125.1 uncultured Clostridia bacterium | reverse complement strand
GTCAACTTTTAATGTTCTTTATGATTGAAACATCATTTTTGGGAGCACTTTTAAACATTAACACATATGACCAACCAAGCGTTGAACTTATTAAAACAAACATAAAAGAGTTTTTAAACGAAAACACAAACTGTGAGTGTGAATGTTGTTGCCAAGATGATGAAAAAGAAGTTGTTTGCGAAGAAGTTAAAGAAGAAGTTAAAGAAGAAACAAAAGAAGATAACACAAAAGAGTTAGATGAATTTTTGGCAGAGGGCAATGAAGAAGAAAAGCAACCTGCTGGGCAAACACAAGAAGCAGAAAATCAAGTTGAAGAAGTGAAAGAACAACAAGAAGAAGAACAAGCTGTAAAAGAAGAAGCGATTTCTGAAAAGGTTCAAGAAAATATTGTAACAGAAACAACAGAAGAAATCAAACCAGTTAAAGAAGAAATTTTAACACCCGGAACAGAAGAAACAAAAGAACAAGAAGAAATAAACATAGCAGAGCAAGAACAAATTGTTATGCCAGAAGTTGAAAAAATAGAAAAGGTTGAAGAACCTGTTGTTGAGGAAAAAATTGATTTCAAAGAAGAAGAAAACAACTTTGGATTTTTGCAAGAAGAAATGGAAATAGAAGAACCAAAGAAAGAAAAGAAAACAAGAAAAACAAAAAAAGATGAAATAGAAGAGTAATAAAACAAAAAACGCCTAAAATAGGCGTTTTTTTGATTTGATAATTGACTAAAATGCCATTTTGTGGTATAACTAAAACAAGATGGGGGTGTTTTATATGTCAGATGAAAAAATAAAAATAGAAAATGTTAAAAAAGTGACTTTAACTGTTTTTGACAAGGATTATAAAGATAAATATGATTATAAAACTTGGACAAAGTATCCAAATTTAGAAAATGCGGTAATAACAAAAAATGAAAATAGCATAACTGGAGAAATTTCTTTAGAGGGAATTGAGGCTTTAAAAAACATCAAAGTTTTGGAAATTACTCCAGAAGTTAAAATTGACGATTTTTCGCCCCTATATAATTTAAGTAACTTGGAAGAGTTATATATTTTTAATCAAAGAAGTTTAAAAGAAATTGATTTAACAAAGTTTCCAAACCTTAAAAAAATTTCGCTTAATGGTTGTGGTGTTGAAAAAATTATTGGAATGGAAAACATTGAGCCAAAAGAAGGGCAAGTTTTCAACTTTGAAGTATGTTCTCACCTAAAAGAAGTTCAAGGCATTGAAAAATTTATGACCAAAATGGTTGAAAATGAAAAATTGGTGAAGCCAATTTTGTTTTTAGATGATATTTTTTATAATCGTGTTATGGACAAAGAAGTTAAAGGCAAAAAAGTTAATGAGGAGTTGGAACAAAAATTTATTAACGAAAAACAAGCAAAGTTTGGTGGTTGGTCATTGAAAATTTGCACTGAATTTTGTGATGACTGTTTTAGATCAGAGCGTAATTCAAGGGGAACTCCAATGCAAATGAGAACTCAAAGAAAATATCTTGACTATATATTAAAAAACGAGTGTGGCATCAAAGAAACAGACCAAGATTGGGTTAAAGCAAAAAAGGCATATGACTGGATAACTGAAAATTTTCATTATGCTCATGGAATGAAAGAACTCGAAGAACAAGGAAAGGCTTTTGGTGGAAAAGGTTTTGACCACTATAATATTGGTTCAGCATATTTTTCTTTAATGCAAAGATATGACTTAAAGCCAGCAGACAATGAATTGGGATTTGATTATAAAAAAGAAATAAAAGGCAAGTTTGCCGTTTGTGAAGGGATTGCAAATGTTTACATTCAAATGCTTCAAAGAATGAACATTGAAGCACATTTCACAGGAATTAAAATAGACGAAATTGAAGAAAACCAAAATGGAACTTCAATGAATGGCAAAGTCGAAATGCATGGTTTTGTTGCCGCAAAAATTGGTGATCAATATTATTATTTTGACCCAACATGGGATTTGGGGAAAAATTATTATCACCACTTTGGTTTAAATTTAGAAGAAGCAAAAATTAGACATGAAGATAACAGACACAAGGTTCAGTTTTTAAATGGAGAAGAGCGATTTAAAGGAGAAAAAAGTAATCAACAGCTTTTTGAGCAAAAGAACTTTTTGTGGCGAGGAGAAAACGAAATAATTATTCCAAGAAGGAGAAACAAAAAACCAGGTCTTATTGAATATTTTGGAGCAATGAGATATGCTCAAAAACTGTTAAACACAAAAATAGGTCAAAAAACAAGTGAAAATTTGCAAAGATTAACAAGCCGTTTTCAAGAGAATGTTGTTGGAAAAATGTTTTTGTCTGCTTGCGATGTTGTTAACTATTTTGCTGGAATTCCAGTAAAGGTGGCAAAACAAGTAAACGATACAACTTGTGCTATGGCAAAAAATTCGGTAAAAAGAACACAAAACATATTTAAAAGATTATATGATTTTTCAAGGGAAACAAAACAACGCTTAACCAATTTTGTTGAGAAGAATTTTAAACAGGGAAAAGCAATAAGAAGAGATGAGCCAAAAAATGAAAATACGGATTCAGCTCTTAAAAGATAAAAAACAAGCAATCATGCTTGTTTTTTTATTGGTGGACGATGAAATAAAAAAAGGTCCAAAAGGACCAAATTGGTGGACGATCAGGGCGATTTGCGCACGGAAAAGTTGCCAGTGGCAAGTTTTTAGCAAATCGGACAAAACTTTTGTTTTGGCTGGCGTGAGAGCAATTTGAAAAATTGCGGTGCGAACCCCACGGGTTCGAGTTCCTGAAATAAAAAAAGGTCCAAAAGGACCAGATTGGTGGACGATCAGGGACTCGAACCCTGGACCCACTGATTAAGAGTCAGTTGCTCTACCAACTGA
>CAMPBB010000134.1 GCA_946635125.1 uncultured Clostridia bacterium | reverse complement strand
TATAGGCAAGATTTTTGGCAATTTCTTGATTATCAAATGATGGCCACAAAGTTCCAGGAGTGTCTAAAAGTTCAAAAAGCCCACCAATTCTAACCCATTGTGTGCCTTTTGTAACGCCAGGTTTATTGCCAGTGATTGCCTTATATTTTCCACAAAAGTTGTTAATTAAAGTGCTTTTACCGCTGTTTGGAACTCCCAAAACCATTGCTCTGTTAACCATCACAACACCTTTTTTGTCATATTTTGCCTTCTTGCTTTCCAAAAGTTTTGTGATTTTTTCAATAACAATTTTAGATGAGTTTGTTTGTGTTGAATTTAAAAGCACACATTCACTATTCTTCCCAGAAAAATATTTCTGCCAAAGTTTTGTTTGGGCGTCATCTGCCAAATCGCTTTTATTTAAGATGTATATGATTGGCTTTTCCTTAATAATTTTTGCAAACTCTGGGTTAACACAAGAATAAGGGGCACGAGCATCTAAAACATAAATAACAACATCAACTTTTTTAATGTCGTCTTCCATTGTTCTAATTGCTTTTGTCATGTGCCCTGGAAACCATTGAATTAGCATATAATTTTCTCCTTTTAACGATTGTATTGCTTTAACATTTCTTTTTTGTTTTTTTCTACAAACTCATAAGCAAGTTGCATAAAGTCCTCAAGTGAATTATTATTGTATAACTCATCCAAAACATCATACAAGTTTTTTCCATCAAATTTCATTTCATAAAAATCATCATATGCAATTTTTCTTTTACCAACAAACTTAATTAAATCGCTATTTTTTGTGATTGTATGAACAACCATTTCACTTAAAAACCAACTTGTTGCCGGAAAAGAATGTTCAAGCATTCTTTTCTTTTTTTTGAAAAGCTTATCCCACTTCATCCACCAAAAACGGTGTATTAACTCGTGAACAGCAGTTTTTATTGTGTTATCAACCATTGGAGCATTACTTGAAAATGAAACATAAAAACCCTTGTCATTATATGGACAAATAACTGATGGCCACATATATGCATACACTTCTTCAGTTTCCACCACACCAAACACACTTTCCAAGCAGTCAAAAATTTGTGCTGAAACATTGTTAAAAACTGTCTGATAAAGTTCACATTGCTCTTGCATTGCTCTTTCTGTTGCCTTATATTTTTTCTTTACTTGTTTTTCAACATAACCATCAAAATCTTTTTTTAATTTTGTCTCATCAATATCAAAATCTTTTTTTGCATTTTGATATAATGTTTTTCTATCTGGATTACTCAAAAATCGCTTTGCAATTCCAACACAATTTTCGCAATCGCTCACAACAAATTTAATTTTCTCTTTATACAACAACTCTGGTCTTCTCTCTTTTGTGAGTTTTATGCTTTCTTTTTCTCTCCACTTGCTTATTTCTTTGTGATTTCCACCGAGCAACACTTCTGGAACACGCATTCCCTCAAACTCTGCTGGCTTTGTGTATTGTGGAAATTCAAGCAAACTACTGCTAAAACTTTCGTTTTTATATGAGTTTTCATTTCCAAGAACGCCTTCTTGAAGTCTTGCAACAGAATCAATCAAAACCATTGCGGGAAGTTCTCCCCCAGTTAAAACATAGTCACCAATGCTTATTTCGTCACAAGAAAAATAATCAATAACTCTTTGGTCAATTCCTTCATAATGCCCACAAATTAGCACCAAATGTTTTTCTTTTGAAAGTTCTTCAACAATCTTTTGATTTAACACTCTTCCCTTTGGACTAAAATAAATTATGTGAGAATTTTTCTTTTGAACGCTTTTAATGCTGTCAAAAAGAGGTTGTGGCGTCATCACCATTCCCTCTCCTCCACCAAAAGGTGTGTCATCACACTTTAAGTGTCTATCTTTTGAAAAATCCCTAATGTTTTTTATGTTTATTTCAATCTTGTTGTTTTGTTGAGCTCTTCCCAAAATGCTTTCTTTTAGTGGAGCAAATGAATTTGGAAAAAGAGTGAGCAAATCAATTTTCACTTTGAGTTACCTCCAAAAAGTGTTTTTTGCTAACTGTTACCACCTTGTTTTTTGTGTCAACAGACACAAAAACCTTGTTTAAAAATGGGCACAAAATTTCTTCAGAGCCATCTCTTATCACAATAATATCACTTGCACCAAAGTTTTGAACATCTTTTATTTTCCCAATCTTTTCGCCATTTTCATCAAAAATAACTGAGCCAATTAAGTCATCAACAAAAAACTCATTTTCTTTTAATGGCAAAAGGTCATCTTGTGAAACACAAACATCTTTGTCACGAAAAGTTTCAGCTTCATTTCTGTCTTTTATCTCCAAAAATGATGCAAAAACAAAACCATCACGAGCAGAAACAGACTTAATGTTAAACTCTTTTTGGTCAATTAAAACTGTTTTTAACTGCTTAAAGTTTTCTTCATCAACAAATGGTTTGATTTTTAATTCCCCACGAATGCCTTGTGGTTTTAAAATTTTTCCAATAATCATTTCTTCCTCACAAAAAAGAATAAAGGAGATGAAGCTTTTTTCATCTCTTTTATTATTCAAATTTTATTGTATATTTTCTGCTATCAAGCCCGTTTTTTGCCGCAAGAGAATGCACAAGAATTCGAATTGCTTGAGCATTTTTTCCATTTCTGCCAACAACACGGCCAAGTTCATCTTTTGCAACTTTAACGCAAATTATAAATTCGCCATTTGCGTTTTCTTGTGTTGTCACTTGAACGCTTTCTTTGTTGTCAACAAGCTGTTTAACAATATACTCAACAACTTTTTCCATATGCTTCTCCTTTTTTTATTTTAAATTATTCAGCTGGTTGTTCTTCAGGTTGTGTTCCTTCGGCTGGTTGTTCTTCTTTTGTTGCTTCTTTCTTTTGAGG
>CAMPBB010000133.1 GCA_946635125.1 uncultured Clostridia bacterium | reverse complement strand
TGGATGATAAATCTTTTGGATGACTGCTCATAAATCTTAATTCAAAATCACCCTCAAAGTTTGCTATTGTTTCCAAAAGCTCTGGAAATGTTACTTTGTTCTCTGTTAAGTCATTTCCATAAGAGTTCACATTTTGCCCCAGCAAAGTTATAATTTTATATTTTCCAACTTCAATTAGTTCTTTAACTTCTTTGTATATTTCTTCAGCTGGACGGCTTATTTCTCTTCCCCTAACAAAAGGAACAATGCAATATGTGCAAAAGTTGTTGCAACCATATGTTATGTTAACATAAGCTGAATATGGGTCATCTCGAACAATATTAACACTTTTTGTGCTGCTTTGATAAGATTTGTTCTCCAAAATGTTGTTTTGATATTTCCTTTGTTTTAAGAACATGTCTAAATATTCACCAAAAAATTCAACATTGTTTGCACCAAAAATTATGTTAATAAATGGAAATTTCTTTTTAAGGTTTTCAGAAACACCTTTTTGCTGTGTCATGCACCCACAAACAGCAACAATTAAGTTTGGATTATTTTTTTTGATTGGCTTTGCGTTTCCAATGTTTCCAACCGCTCTTTGTTCTGCCCCTTCTCTGATGCAACATGTGTTGTAAACCAAAACATCAGCCTCTTCTGGCTTTTCTGCTTTTGTGTATCCTCTTTCTTCCAAAATCCCAGCAAGTTTTTCAGACTCATGAACATTCATTTGGCAACCATAAGTAAAAATAAAATATCTTCCGTTTTGCATAATTTCTCCTTAAAAAGCATTATACAACAAAAATGTTAAAAACTCAACAAAAAAATAACTAAACATTATTTTATTAACATAAAATAAAACAAAGAAGGAAAAGATGAAACTAATATATAAGTTTTTAATGTTTATATTCATTGTTTTTTTGCTTGTTTGTGCGGTTTTGTCAATTTACTCAATTATTTGCATAAAACAACTAAACAAGTCTCTTTTAAAGGGTGACTCACTTTTGCTTAATTTTGACAAAAAATTATGCTTTTATGATGATGAAAACACTATTTTAACAAACTCTTTTTCAAATGGAAAAGAAATTGCCACATTAAATTCTCTTCCAAACCATGTTAAATATGCTTTTATTTCAATTGAAGATAAAAATTTTTATAAGCACCATGGAATAAACCTTAAAAGAATTTTAAAGTCGATTTTTGATAATATCACAAGTGGTTATGCAAAGTCTGGTGCATCAACAATAAGTCAACAACTCATAAAAAACTTGCACCTATCAAGTTCAAAAACTCTTAAAAGAAAAATTCAAGAAGCATATTTAACAAAAAAACTTGAAAAAAACTATTCAAAAGATGAAATTTTGGAAACTTACTTAAATGTTATTTATTTTGGTAATAACACATATGGAATTGAAAGTGCTTCAAAAAAATATTTTAATTGTGAAGCAAAAAATTTAAACATTGAACAAGCAGCAACCCTTGCTGGAATAATTAAGTCGCCAAGTCTTTATTCCCCAACAGACAACCCCAGTGCTTGCCTAAAAAGGCGCAACCTTGTTTTAAGCGAAATGGAAAAAGATGGTTTTATCTTAAAAGATGAATATGTTAACGCAATTTCAACTCCGTTAAACCTAAATATTCAAAAAACTGTTTTAGACAACAGCTTTTACTATAAAGAATGCATTAAAAGTGCTGAAAACATTTTGGGATTAACAGAACAAGAAATTGCTCTATCTGGCTATAAAATTTACACATATTTAAACACAAAAACACAAAATGATGCCATTTTGAGCACAAAGTTTTCAACAAACAGCCTAAATGGGAAAAGTTATTGTTCAATCATTTTGGATAACAACACGCTTGGCGTGAAAGCTTATGTTACAAACACAGCCCAAACAAAGCGTCAACCTGGGAGTTTGATAAAGCCAATTTTATGTTATGCCCCAGCCTTAGAAGAAGGAATTTTGTCTCCACTAACACCAATTGACGACATCCCACTAAATTTCCCTGACTGGTCACCACAAAATGTTGATGGTTCATTTGAAGGATATATCAGCACAAGAAAAGCTCTTTATAACTCCAAAAACATTCCAGCAATTAAAACTCTTTTATATGTTGGCATCGAAAAAGCCAAAAACTATGCTCAAAAAATGGGGCTAACCTTTGATGTCTCCGATAATCACTTGGCTCTTGCTTTGGGTGCAATGCGTTATGGCATCACACCAATTGAAGTCTCAGCAAGTTATGCATGTTTTTCTAATATGGGTGAATATCAAAATGCACACTTTATAAGAAAAATTGAAGACTATGCTGGACGAGTTGTTTTTGAAGAACAGCATGAAAAAGAAAAAGTTTTAAGCGATGAAACTTCTTTTCTTGTGAATGATATTTTACATGAATGCTCCACTATTGGCACAGCAAAAAAATTAAGAGATTGCGGTGTTAAACTATGCGCAAAAACTGGCACAGTTGGAAATGAACAAACAAACACAGACGCATGGTGTGTTTCATATAACAAAAACTTAACAATTTTATGCTGGGTTGGAAACACCACTGGAAAGCATGAAAATGACCTTTATTTATCGCAAAATGGTGGAACAATTGGTGCAGAAATGTGTTTAAGCCTTTGGAAAAACAACAACGAAAAAAACAGTTGGTTTAAAAAGCCTGATGGCATAAGCCTTGTTTGTGTTGACAAACTTGATTATGATGAAAAACACATTTTAACTCTTGCCTGCTCAAAAACTCCAAAAGAATATGTTTTAATAGATTATTTTAATCAAAAATTTGTTCCAACACAAAAAAGCACAAATTTTGATGACTTCACTGCTCCAATTATAAACTTATTTTTAACAAATGATGGTTATCTATTAACTTTTGACGAGCACAAA
>CAMPBB010000132.1 GCA_946635125.1 uncultured Clostridia bacterium | reverse complement strand
GAACGCTTTGAAATTGCTTCCAATCTCTTTCTCATTTGAACTTTTGAAAGCCTTACTGGTGGGTTGTATTCTTCATCAATTTCAATTGCTTCATCAAACATGTGGTCATTTCCAGTAACTTCTGGTGTTTTGATTGTTGTAAGTGTGATGCCACCAGCACGCAAAAAGCTTAAAAGTGGAACAAGGTCACCAGCTCCAGCCATGAAACAATATTCTGTGATGTGGTCTGCTGTGTAATAAAGTTTAACTGCATCAACAAAAATTCTTGTGTCAAGTTGTGATTTGGCACGCTTTTTAAATCTCATTGTTGGGGCAGACTCAAAGCCATATTCCTCAATGATATCTCCAAACTTAATGTGCTTTCTTTCGTTAAAACCATAAACTTTAACAAATGCAAGTCTGCCTCTTTTTCTAAGGGCTTTTAAGATGCTTTCAAAAACAGGCAAACTAACTTTTGCGTTGTCAATGTCAATAAATAGTGCAATGTTACTCATAATTTTTCTCTCCTAATTTTTATTTTCTCTTTTATAATAGAACAAATATTGTTGTGCTATTCCCGATAAGTCTCCAAAAGTTTTCACAAGGCTTTTTCTCATTTTAATCCTGTCTTTTTCATTTTTGTCAAAATAGTCATTAAAAACTTTTGCAATCCAAGTGTCAACTGGGAAAACTTTTTTGTGTCCAAGCCCAAAAAGCAAAACACAATCAGCAACCTTCGGGCCAACCCCAGGAAGAGTTAAAAGACTTTTTCTGGCTTCTTCAGTTTCCACAGTTTTTAACTTTTCTAGTTCAAATCCATCACAAAGCATTTTGATTGTTTTAACGAGATATGGCGCTCTATATCCAGTTCCAGCCAAAACAAAATCTTGCTCACTAATTTTAGATAATTCTTTTAAGGTTGGAAACGCAAAGTTGTTTTCGTCTATTTTTTTCCCAAAATGCTGGCAAATATAGTTCACACTTTTTTTAATTCTTGAAATGTTGTTGTTTGCTGAAATAATAAAACATATCAAAGTTTCCAAGGCGTCTTGCCTTAAAATCCTAACACCACAAGAGTAACTTAAAGCGTCTTTCATGAATTTGAACTTTTCAAGTTCTGAAATTATTATATCATAATTGGTGTCAAAGTCAAAGAAATTTGCAAAATATTTTAAATTTTTGCTTGTTAGCATCATGTTTTGGGGGTCTATATCGCATATTTTTGCAACTTTATCGCAACTTTGAACAATAAACACACCATCTTCAAATCGATAACGGAACATTTGTCCACTGTCCAAAATTGATTTTATGTTAAAGGTTTTTGTTTTTTTGAAAATGATTTTATCATCTAAAATTTTGTATTCCATAAATTTTTTCCTTTGTTTGTATCTTAACATATTGTTTTGTTTTTTTCAAGCAAAAAAGCCTAACCAAACATTTATGGTTAGGCGAGTTTGTGCATTGTTTTCTTACAATGTAAGGGCTTTATTGTAAATTTTTAACGCAAAAATATTTATAGAGGTGGCTTTTTTTATCTTGCGAATAAAATTTTTTAAAAACTTATGCACATAGTCATTATATTTTGAGTTTTAAAAATATGTTACAATATTGTTTATTATTTTATTTTTTTGTGCTATAATCAAAATTATGAAAGAAGAAATTAAAGATTATTTTAAAAGTTTGTTAAATGTTCCCAACTTTTTAAGCATGCTAAGAATTCTTTGCGTGCCACTTTTTGTTGTGTTCTTTTTTTGTTTTAGTTCCAGAATCCCAGCACTTGCTGTTTTTGTTATTGCAAGCATAACCGACCTTTTGGACGGATATATTGCAAGGAAGACAAACAAAATAACGCCTGTTGGAATTGTTTTAGACCCACTTGCCGACAAATTGTTAAAGAGTTCAACACTTTTTTGCTTTGCTTATGTTAATGTTATTCACTGGTGGCTTTTTGCCATTTTTTGTGCTGTTGATGTTTTTATGATTATTTGTGGGTGCTTTTTGTTTAAAAAAAGGATTCAAATCCCATCAAATATTATTGGTAAACTGGGCACTTTTGTTGTGACTGTGGGGCTTTTGATGTGCTTTTTCCCAAGCATTTTTCTTCCTTGGTGTGTTTATCTTTTATATGCTGGTTTTGGGGTTATTGTTTCAAGTGTTGTGCTTTATGTTAGCCTTAATTATAAAAAAGTTTTAAGGGCAATGATTGATGACGAAAACGAGCAAAAGCAAGCAATAGAAGAGGAAAATAACACCACAAAAGACGCATAAATTGGCGTTTTTTTGTTTTTTTATAACTTTTTTTAAAATACATATTGCTAAAATGAATAAGATGTGATATAATGATCATAGAATATTGGAGGAGAGAATTATGATTTACAACTTATTATCACAAGAACCAGGTTCAAGAAATGCAATAACATATTTGTCTGAACCAATGATAATTGTTGCAACAGTTATTTTGGTTTTGGGAATTGCTTTAACACTTCTTTCAAAAGCAATTGCTCTTAGAGCAGACAAGTCTGTTAACGCTTTAACATATAAAACAAGCAAAGCATACAAAATCTGTTTGCTTGTTGGTTGCATAACAATTTTTGTTGGACTTCTTCTTTTAATTATTGGAACAACACTTATTGTTTGCAAATTCTAACAAAAACCACAAAATAACGCAAAATAAATCAGAATTACAAAAAGATGTCAAAATTTCTTGACATCTTTTTTGTTTTCTTTGTTGTAAAATAAGTTTTGAGGTCTTGTTGATGATTGTTTATGTTGAATATGTTTTATTTGAAAATATGATAATCGATGGGCTCATTTTGTTTTTGGTGTCAAAAACTTTAAAGAACAAAACAAATTGGTGGGGAATTGTTGTTGCAAGCTTTTTGGGGGCTATTTTTG
>CAMPBB010000131.1 GCA_946635125.1 uncultured Clostridia bacterium | reverse complement strand
TGTCTGTTTCAATTTCTTTTACGGGGCAGTTTGGGAAAGCACTTTTTAGGTGCTGAACCATTGTTTTACCCAAAATTTTTAAGTTAAAACTTTTTTCATCTGTTTGAAATGCTGGGTTGTGAATTTTTAAGATGATAACAGCGGTGTCGCCATCAATTGGTTCAAGGCTGATTTTTTGTATGAGCGTTTCAACGCTGTCAAAAAGGTCGGTTTCAAGTTCCTTAATTTCCATTTTTGTTTCTCTTCTCCTTAAAATAATTTGTTAGAATTTTTCCGCATTCTTCACCCAAAACGCCACCAACAACTTGCGGAGTGTGATTGAATTTTTGCTTAAAGTCAAAAACACTTCCGTAGCAGCCTGCTTTTGGGTCAAAAGCACCAAAAACAACTGTTCCAACTCTTGAATTAACAATTGCCCCAGCGCACATTGGGCATGGTTCAAGGGTTACAAAAAGTGAGCAGTCATAAAGGTGCCAATCTTTAAGTTTTTTTTGAGCCTTAATGATTGCAAGCATTTCGGCGTGGTGTAGGGCATTTTTGTCCATGTTTTTTGTGTTGTGTGCTCTTGCAATAATTTTGCCATCTTTTGTTATGATTGCGCCAACTGGAACTTCATCTTTGCTTTTTGCTTTTTCTGCTTCTTTTAGGGCGATTTTCATAAATTCATCATAATTTGTTTCCATAAAAACATTATACCTTAAATCACATTAAAAGTGCAAGTGATTTTTAAACAACTTTTTGTTTTAAAATGTAAGCTTTGTTTGAAAAGAAAAAGAGAACATTAAAGTTCTTCTTTTCTTATTCTTCATCATCAGTTTCATCTCTTCTTGTTCCGCGAATCCTTGAAGTTCTTCTTGGTGAAGAAATGGTTTGCATAATTTTTTCAATTTCTTTCAATTTTTCTTCCTGAGTTGCTGGTGTTTTGCTTTCTTCAATAACTGCTTCTTTTTTCTTTGGCTCAGGCTTTTTTGCAGGCGATTTAACTGTCACTTTTTTGCTTTCTGGTTTTTCTGTGCTTTTTGCCACTTTTTTGCTTGGAGCTTTTTTCATTGCCCTTGGCTCTGCTTTTTGAACTTGTTTTTGTTCTTCTTTTTTCTCTTCCAAAACTTCTGGTTGTTTTGCCTTGGTCATTCTTTTTCTTACAACCTTTGGTTGTTCTTTGATGAGTGGAACGGAAGATATTTCATCAACAGTTTTCTCTTGCTCTTTGTTTTCTTCAACTGGTTTTTGTTCACTTAACATGTTTTCCAAGTCTTGCATGTATGTTGCTTTTTCTTTTATTTCTTCTTGCTTTGTTTTAATTGTTTCATCAGCATTTTCTTGCTTATGTTCATTTTCTTGTTGTGTGGTAATATCAGCATTTTCTGTTTGAATTTCTTGAAGAGTTTTTTCGCCTTCAAAATCTTCTGGAGGAGTTAAGCCTTGTGTTATTGTGTCACCCTCAACAGGTTGTTGCTCTTCAAGTGGTTGAGCATCAGCATTTTCGCTTTCAATGTTTTGAGTGGAGAAGTCCTCATTTGCAACATTTTCATAGTTTTGGTCTTGGGTTGTTGCTTCTTGTTCCAATTGCTTTTGTTGTTCTTGAACAATTTTTTCAATTTCTTCCGTTTTGTTTTCGTTTATGTTTGCTTGGCTTTGTTGTTCTTCACTTAAAACGCTTGTTTCTTCTTTTGATGGCTCATTTTCCTGTTGAATTTGGTTTTCTTGAATATCTTGTTGTTGAACTTCACTTTGTGGGGTGGTTTCTTGCTCTGTTTCTTTGTTCTCTGGTTCAGCAATAAAGTTGTTTTCAGTTTGTTCTGGTTCACTTAATCCCTGAACAATTGTGTCACCGTTAACACCTTGAACAATGTTTTCAGTTTGCTCTTGTTCTTGTCCGTCTTCAAGGCCCTGTCTTCTGCCTTTTAATGCAGGGCTATTTGGCATAACAGGGGTGAATGGGTCAACCATAACAGGCTGAACTGGAATATATGCAATTGGTTGAACTGGTGGTTGTGTTCCAGTGCTAAACTTTGAGTCTTCTGGGTTGATTAGTTGTGGGCTTGAAATTAGTTGCAAAATTCCCATAATAACAAAGAACCAACACAAGAAATATGGATAAGCGCTTGTTTTATATCCAAAAAGAGCCATAAGCCAGTTTGATTGCGCTAAAATGTTTCCAATAACAAAGTTTAAAATAAGCAAAACAATCCAAACAATTGATTTTGTGAATAAATAAAGATTTGCCTTGTTTTCGTTGTTTCTTGAAACGGTGAATTGGAAAACAAATCCCAAAATCAAAAGAACAACGCTCACTGCAACCAAAACATATTCAAGTCCAACAGAGAACATAGACATAATGTTAATGTCTTTGTTAAAAGCCATTAAAACTCCATTTTCAAGTCCTTTGCAAGCAAAAGGGAAAATGGCAACAGCACCAGCAAGTTTAACAAAAAATGATGCACCACTTCTTCTAAAGAAAATTGAGATAACAGCAACAATAAACAAAACAACCAAAGTTATGTGAATTAGTCCAAAAATATATTTTCCACCAACCCAGTTTTGAACTTTTGTTGTAAGTTCAAGCCAAATTCCAGTGTCTATCCCCAAAAAGTTTAACATAAAAGGAAGAGTTATAATTGCAAAAACAATTCCCAAAACAATTTGAACAACTCCCCAAAGTAAATATGACCCCTTGTGACCTTCTTTAACCAACATTTTTTCTCTCCTTAATTTATCTAATCATAACAAAAAAAAATTATAAAAACAACTAAATTAACGCTTATGAACGCTTTTTTTGCAAAATATAAAAATGTTAATGCTCTCAATTTTTATTGACATTTGTTTATTTAAAATGTTAAGATAATAAATATATAAAAAAGGCGGAAGGAATTATGGGGTTATTTAATAGAGTTAAAAGACAGTTAATGGAAGTTATTGAATGGAAAGATGACACAAAAAACACTTTGGTTTATCGCTT
>CAMPBB010000130.1 GCA_946635125.1 uncultured Clostridia bacterium | reverse complement strand
ATCAAAAATTCTGTTTTGCAAATTACCATTTTCAATAACCTGTTCCAAGTTTTCTTTTGCAACAGCTTCATAACTGTGAAAAGTGTGCAAAACATACCATTTTGGTTCTGTGCTCATAAATTTGTTTTCAGCCATAACTTAAACTCCTATATCAATAATCCAAAAATATTACTTTGGTACAAGTAACTTGAACAATTCACTAAGTCCAAAATCAAATGCGATTAAAACAACAGCGAAAAACAATACCACTGCAATAACCACACCGGTCTTCTTCATTGTTTCTTTAAAACTTGGCCAACTAATTTTTTTAAGTTCACTCCCAGTTTCCTTAAATCTTTGTTTTAAACCAATCTTGCCAGCCTTTTCATCAGCTTCCTTACGCTTTTTTTCAGCTTTTTGCTTTGCAATAAGTTTATCTTTCTTTGCTTGTTCTTTTAAAAGCTTCTTTTGTTCTTTTGTGCTAAGTTCAGCTGTTTGTTCATCTTTTTTGGTTTCTTTTTTGGTTTCCTTAACTTCACTTTCTTGAACTTCTGCCTCTTTAGGTGCTTCTTCAGCCTTTTTTGCATCTGTTTCAATTATGATAGTTGGTTTTCTGTTCTTTTGTTTAGACTTTCCTTTACGTCTAGGTTGTGCCATAAACTATCTCCCCTAAAAATTATTTACCTTCTTTGTGAACTGTGTGTTTTTTGCATCTAGAACAATATTTTTTGATTTCCATTCTGTCTGGGTCATTCTTCTTGTTCTTGTTTGTGTCGTAGTTTCTTTCTTTGCATTCTGTGCAAACAAGAGTTATGTTGGTTCTCATAAATAATACCTCTTCAATAAAAAATTAACACCCCTTGCGGTCAGTGCTAAATAATGTTAGCATAACAAAACACTTTTGTCAATAGAAAAAATTAAAAAATGGTAAAAAATATATGTTCTATATATTTATTTTGCCTGATTTTTGTAGTTAAATTGGTTTTTTGCATAAAATAAGCAAAAAATGGGGGTTGACATTTTCTATTGTTGTGATATAATAACACAGACAAATGCGAGGTGTTTTATTATGGAAAACAAAAATGTTAATGAGCAATATCTTGTTGAAACAACAGAAACAGTTTCTTACATTGTTGACAAGCAATTTTTGGAAGTTATGCTCACAAATCTTTTGTCACCAGAAGACATTGTTTGCCTAAAATACGGCACAAGAGTTGACTGGCATTTTGGAGAAGATAAAAGAATTTATGAAACTTTAAGCCTAACAAGCGAAGGGAAAAAACGCCACGAAATGATTAACGCACAAACACAAGCAGAGCCTTGTTTTACTGTTTTAAGTGAAATTGGAAAAAATGCTAACTGCCAAAACTCAACAAGCGAACAACAAAGAGTTTTTGATTATTGCAAAACAAATGAAATATGCAGAATTTCAGAATATCAAGGCAAGGAATTTGAAAAACCACAAAAAGAACAAAATAACAGAGCATTTTAAGGGCATTTTTGCTCTTTTTTTGTTTCTGTTTAGCCTCGCAAACGCTAAAAAAAACACCTTGACAACTCAAAATTTTATGATAAAATATAATTAAATATCACATTCAAAATTGGAGCGAAAAAATGTTTAGCGCAATAAAAAATTTTATTGAAACAAAAAAATTTTATAGCAAAACTTTTGGTAAAAAATATGTGGACATAAACGGTGTTTTAACAATTCCAGAAGGGGTTAAAATCGTAAGCATGGAAATGTTCATGGAAAACCAAAAAATAACAAAAGTTGTTTGCCCAAAAAGCCTCGAAGTTATTGGAAGTGGCGCTTTTAAGCACTGTGAAAACCTTGAGGAAGTTGTTTTTAATGATGGACTCAAATCAATTGGTTCAAAAGCTTTTAGCGGATGTTCAAAGCTTGGAAAACTCAACATTCCAGACAGTGTTGGCGCAATCAAAAATGGGGCTTTTAAGTATTGCATAATGCTAAAAGATGTGAAACTTTCAAACAACTTAAAAACGCTTGGAAAAAATGCATTTTATTATTGTTTTAGTTTGCAAAGCATCACAATTCCATCAAGTTTGAAAACAATTGAAGACCACGCTTTTTCCCACTGCGGATTGAAAGAACTAACAATTTGCGATGGAATTGAAACTATTGGGAAAAAGGCATTTTATTCAAACCCTCTTGAAACACTTCATCTTCCAAACACATTAAAAAGCATTGGCGTTGGTGCTTTTTCATGTTGCCATATGCAAAATCTTCACATTCCAGAAGGAACAACAGAAATTGAAGCGCAAGCCTTTAAAAACTGCCATCGTTTGATTGCTGCCTACATTCCAAACAGTGTTGAAAAAATTGGGCCATATGCTTTTCAAAATGATGTGAATTTAAGACTAGTTCACTTGTCTGATGGCTTAACAGAAATGAAAGAAGGCTTGTTTGATTGTTGTGTTAAGTTTAAAGAACTAACTATTCCAAAAAATGTTAAAACAATTGAAAAGTTTGCCGTTAACACCAAAGCAATTGAAAAAATAAGGTTTGAAGGAACCCCAGAATTTGTTGATGAAAATGCTTTTAAGTTGTTGTGGCATGGAAAAATTGTGAACAAGCCAGACAATTTTGTTATAACAAAGTATGAAGAACACCAGGAACAAAACTTGAAAGAAAACAAAGTTGAAGAAGAATCAAAAGATGCTGAACAAGAAAAACTTTCTGAAAAAATGGAAAAAGCCTTGGCTTAAAGCCAAAGCTTTTTTAATTATTTTTATCAAGTTTGTAATATTTATAATTCTCGTCTTCTTTAATTAATTTAAACCCAACCTTTTCTAAAACATGCTGGCTGCGAGTGTTTGTTATAATTGTGTCAGCAAACATTGTTTCAACGCCTAAAATATTAAAAGCGTAATCTTTTATAAGTTTTTCTGCTTGCACACCCAAGCCCTTATTTTTATAATACTCATTTTTCATGGAAATACCAAGAGTAACACTTTTACCA
>CAMPBB010000129.1 GCA_946635125.1 uncultured Clostridia bacterium | reverse complement strand
ATAGTTAAGTATTGCCACCAAAATTTTACCATATTGTTTCCACTTCCTTTTTATATTTTTGTTAAAAATAGTTGTATTCTTGACTTAATTTTGAAGGGCAGGTGACTGGGATAACCCCATATCGAACATTATATGTTTCTTCGATGTCAACATGCCTTAATTTGTAAGTTGAGTCGATTGTAAAGGTTATTTTGCAACTTTCAACATCAGTAACGGTAACACCACTCATGGCTGAAATTTGCTTAACATATCTTGCGTATGCCATTAGTCTATTTTCATCACTTGATGGGCTGTTGTATTTTGTTTTTAATGTTAAAGTTGCTGAAAATAGGTCAACGCCATCTTTTGTTTCTTTTTTAAAGGTGCTTGCTTCAAAAACTGTTTCAGAGCAAATAACATAAGGTGATATCCATGCTGGAATAACGCCCCATTCTTTTTGATAGTCTTCAACACTTAGTTCTTTTGGGTCAGACCAATTTGTTAAAAACTCTTGTCCTTCTTTGATGACTTCTGGGTCATTCATATCAAGATTTTTTGGAGTTCCGCTGTATTGGAAGACTTTGTTGTTTTCAACATCATAAACTGTTTTTGTTGCTGTTGATATAAGAGATGAAATGCTGGCTGCAACTTTTGTTCGTTTGCTTGGTGCTATTGTTGTTAAGTTTCCAATTGTTTGGTTAACTCCCATAACTTGAAGTGCCCCAGTTTCTTTTAGTTGAACATTATAGTTTGTTATGTTGTTTTCGCAGAACATATAAACAAGCGTTGCATTATATTTGCTTGGTGCCTCACTTGTGTTAATTGCTGAATAGTTGTCTTTTGCAATTGCTGTTTCAATTTGTTCTTTTGTGTAGTCAAAACTTGATGCATTTGCAAAGTTCGAGTTATAAAAATCTCCAATAAGCGTTCCAACAAAAACTCCCGAGCATGCCATAAATATCATTGTTGCAAAATAAACTTTTCGTGAAAGTGTTTTAACTTTTCCTTTTTTTGTAACAAATTGTCTTTTTCGTTTCTTTGCTTCTTTTGTTGTTTCTTCTTTGTTTTTGGATAACACAATTTGAATGTTGTCACCATATTCATCTGGGATTTTCACATAATAGTCTCGGAAAACGCCATCAACTTTAAGTCCATTCTTTTTTGCAATTCTTTCAATCTTTTCAATATCAAAAATTTTGTATTTATTTTTGAACTTAAATTCTTTGTTGTCAAGTTTATAGGTGTTAACAACTTTCACTTTTTCTTTTTTTCTTTTAATTGTGCTTGTTGAACTTTCATTTTGAATTGAAGTTGTTTTCTTTGGAGTTTTCATAAGCTCCAAAATAATGATTCCATCATCACTTAGGCATTTGTTCATTCTGTTTAACGCCAAATCAATTCCAATATAGTTTTTATATCTGTTGCACGCAGAATATAGTGAAGTTATCACATCAAACTTTTCTTTTGTTTTAAATTTTAATATAGATTTTCTTTTAACCAAAAGCCCTGCCTGCTTTTCAGCAAGCATTGCGTGTTTTCTGCTTGGGGTTATTCCCATAACATCAAATCCCTCTTTTTCAAGAAGAGTTAAAAGTTTTCCATTTCTGCAGTTAACATCCAAAATCTTTTTTCTATCTTTTGCTTGAGTTTTAATAAATTCCAAACTCTTTGAGTAGTCAAAGTTGTCATATATGGTGTCAGCCACATTATATTTTTTTATTTTGGTCAAAATGAAACTCCTAAATATATTAAAATATATTTAAATGATATCACACCAAAGAATAAAAATCAAGAAAAATTTTCATTTACCAACAAAAAAACAAGACAAAATTAACAATTTTTTAAAAGTAAACAATAGTAAACAAAATTTTTAAAAAAAGTTAAAAATTTGCTATTGACTTTTGGGGGTGCCTATGTTAGAATAGCCGTGGAAGTAAAAAAAGTCCAAACAAGTTGTTTTTTTGATTATTTTTTACACATAAAAAATAAATTGCTAAAACTTTTAGTGCTACAAAACTTTTGGTGTGAGTTTTTTTAGCATAGTGTCCAAAATTTATAAGCATAACTGCAAAAAAGTGTCAGATACCAGCAAAAAACAGCAAAAAAGCAAAATAGGCTAAGATTACAACAATTTATTTTTTAATCAAAGGAAGTGAGGTGGGTTTATGAGTGATGATTTAAGAATTTTTGTTGTTGAGCAAAACATTGGAACTGATAGGGTTGATGTTTTGATGCATTATTCAACATGGGAGAGAAAGGAAGTTCCAGTTGGAATGCTTGCTGCATACATTATGCCTTTTGAACATGAGGCTGTTATTTTGAAAAATAGCACAAGAAAAGAAGAGAATAAAGAAGCATATTCAAAGCTTTCACAAGCATTTGATGAAGTTAAAAGAAAGTATGGTGTTAGTGTGTGCGTTGACAGGCGTTCTGACGAAAAAAGCACATCAAGCAAAAAAGAAAACGAAGATGTTAAAAATTTTGTTGAGGGTGCAATAAGTGAAAAAAGTGCTTCAAAGGTTGTGAAAGCACATGATAACGGAAAAGCTTTTTAAAATTGTTTTGGAGGAAGAGTTATGTTTTGTGTGAAGAAAAAAAATTTTAGTGGTGCTGTTTATAGTTTTAAAGAAAGTGAAAAACATGAGATTTCTGTTGATGCTTTCAAAAGAATTGGCAAAGATGGCGAGCCAGTTGTTTATGTTAAAGGACTTGAAAAAATTGATGAAAGCAGAAAAGAGAATTTTTTGAGAGAAATTCAATTTGAACTTGGTTCAACAAAAATAGAGCCAGCAATGGCTGAGTATTTGGCATCAAACAATGAAACATGGTTTAATATTTTTCAAAGAGTGAACAAAAACTCAGCGCTTCCAGAAGGGAGATTTGTTGCAAGAAATCTTAACAACGAAGAAATTGCAAGTTTGGGTTATTCTTCAAGTGGGGCGTTAATTTCTGGAAAGCCAGAAATCCACATTTCACTTTCAAGCAAATATGCTCCAAACGGAGTTT
>CAMPBB010000128.1 GCA_946635125.1 uncultured Clostridia bacterium | reverse complement strand
TTAGATGAAGTTGAGTTTAGCCGTTACAGCGGGGCATGTTATGAGCCATTTTATTTAACACTATCTCATGCAAATCCACAAGCAAAAATTTATTACACCCTGGACGGCAGCACTCCAACAAGCACCACAGGAATTTTGTATAGCTCGCCAATCAAAATTTCTGTTTCAACAAGAGTTAGGGCAGTTGCTTATGTTATTCAAGACGGGCAAGAAATGAGATTTAGCAAAACCAGAGAAATGAGTTATTATTTTGCAAATCTTGATGTTTTGGAAAACTATAAAGTTGAAGATGGCAAACTTGTTGAATATTTGGGAAGTTTAACTCATGTTATTGTTCCAGAAGAAATTGATGGGCAACCAATAACTCAAATTGGGCAAAATGCCTTTACTGGAAAAAATGTGGTGTCTGTAACGCTTTCTAACAATGTTACAAAAATTGCAAAAAACGCTTTTTATAACTGCACAAAACTAACAAACATTTATGCACCAAAAGTAACAAGTGTTGGCGACCAAGCTTTTTATAACTGCACAAGTTTAAGTGAACTTGACAACAAAAATTTTGGTGAACTTAAAACAATTGGAAAACAAGGTTTTTATAACTGCACAAGCTTGGAAACCATAACACTTTCAAAACTTGAATATGTGGATTATCAAGCCTTTTTAACAAAGAACACTCAAAACACAAAACTTTTTAGTGTTAACTTTCCTTCACTAAAAACAATTGGCGAAGAAGTGTTTGTTTACTGCACAAAACTAACAGAAGCAATTTTGCCAAATGTGGAAACAATTTGCTCTGATGCTTTTTATGGTTGTAATATAGAAAGCATCTCACTTCCAGAAACAAAAAACATTGGAAACTATGCTTTTTACTTAAACAAAAACTTAAAAAGTGTTTCAATTCCAAAGGTGGAAACAATTTCTTCTTATGCCTTTTATGGAACTTCATTAAATGAAATAAAAGGCGAAAAAGTTTCATTTATTGGAAAATATGCTTTTTATAATGTTTCATCACTTGAAAAAGCAGAATTTAGCACTTTAAAAGAAGTTGGAGAATATGCTTTTTGTAACGCCACAAATTTAAACATATTTAAAGCTGAAAATTTGTTAACTGTTCGCCCTTTTGCTTTTTATAATTGTCAAAAACTTGAAAGCATGTATCTTCCAAAAATCATAACACTTGACAAATATTGTTTTGCTCAAACTGGACTTAAAAGCGTTGAAACTTCACAGTATTTAAGTTTTGTTGGAGAAGGTGCTTTTTCTGGTGCTTTGAGCGAATGTGAATTTTTGGTGTTTGAAAACACTGCAATTGTGGATTATTTAAAAGCAAACAATAAATCCTACACAGACAAATCAAACAAAACAACAGTTTTTTCTTATCAAGAAAAAGATAATGAAGTATACATTTTGGGTTATTATTCAGCCAGAGGTGAAATAACAATTCCATCAATCATAAACGGAAAAAGAGTAACAAAAATTTTGGATAACGCTTTTGCTGGTTGTGAAAACATTCAAGTTTTAAACAATCCATTTTTGGTTGAAGTTGGAAAAAATGCTTTTAATGGTTGTTCCAACTTAACTTATGTTAACCTTGAAAACATTCAAACAATAAATGATAATGCTTTTGCAAATTGCTCAAACCTTCAAACATTAAACATTGAAAGCGTGGAAGAGGTTGGAAGTGGTGCATTCATTGCTTGTCCAAAACTTTTGTTTGTAACAACTGGAAACAATCTTAAAACTTTAAAAGAAAAAGCTTTTGCATATCTAAATGAAGTTGATGGGGTTTATCAAATTGTTTCATCATTTGTGTTATATGGTTACAGTGATGCGGCAAAAAATTATGTTAGTGGAATTGAGTCTCAAAAAGAGTTGGGGCTTGTTAACAGCACAATTGAGTATGAAGAAAATTATCATATGCTAACGCAAGACGAATTCACTTTCACACCTTATGATGGTATTTATGGGAAGATTAGTTCAGTTCAAAGTTATGTGAGCGGGAACATAATAATTCCAGGCAGTGCAATAGATGAAAATGGAAATGTTCTAACATTATTTGAAATAACTGATTTGGCTTTTGATGACTGTTCATTTATTGAAAAGGTTGTTTTACCTGCAAGTGTTTCCACAATTGCAATTCAAAGCTTTAAAAATTGCTCAAAATTAAAAGAAATCACTTTAGATAGAGTTTATGTAATTGGTCAAAGTGCGTTTGAAGGTTGTGATAGTTTAAAATCTGTTCACGCACAAAGACTCACGGGAATTGGGCGTGATGCCTTCAAAGACTGCGGAGCTTTGGAAGAAGTTTTTGCACCAAACTTGACTGGAATTGGAAGTCAGGCTTTCATGAATTGTAAGAGCTTAAAAACTTTGAATTTATTCTTAGCTTCTTCAGTTGGAGCAAGAGCTTTTTGGGGCTGTGAAAGTTTAACAGATGTTTCACTTCCATCAGCCACCATTCTTGGCAATGACATAAGTTCAATTGATGAACCTTATGTTGGAGAAGTTTTTGTTGGTTGCAAAAATCTAAGCACCATTTCACTTGGAAGCATTTCAGAAATTCACAGCAACTGCTTTGTTGGAACCAACTTAAAAGAAGCAACATTGGGTAAAGAAATTTCATCTTATTGGCTTATGGAAACTGCTTCAAATTTTAATAAACAAACAACAATATATGGTTACAGTGGAACTGGTGCAGAGGTTGTTGCAAACACTGCAAAAGCAAAATTTGTTGCTCTTGATGAGTTTGCTGTAAGCCTTTTGGAAGAACAAACTTTTGCTCAAAATTCTGTTGCAAAAATTTATGCTAACTCAAATGGGAAAAGTGAAATTTTTGGTTGGTATAAAACTAGCTTAACAACACTTGATGGTGTTGAAATGGAAGATGCTTTGAGTAATGGAGAACAAATAATTGTCACTTCAAACAACTATTTGGAAGTAAGCACATCAGAACTTGGAACATTTAATTATTTTTTTGTTGTTGCAAACTTTGACA
>CAMPBB010000127.1 GCA_946635125.1 uncultured Clostridia bacterium | reverse complement strand
CAAAAGGGGCCGACAAACCCTTTAAAAGGCCAATCAAAAAGCCAAAACAGATGCAGGGAGAAAATGGTCTAGGAGGATACGACGCCAAAGAACCAAAAACCCGAGCCATTGATATTCCTGCCGTTGAAGCAATGTATCAAACCATTTGCAAGTATAAAAATGATATAACTCTGGTTGTCCTTGGTCCACACACAAACACTGCAACCCTTATCAAAAAACACCCTGACGTGGTAAAAATGATCTCCCAAATCATCTTTGAAGGAACAAGCGACTGGGAAAACCGAACTGTAAAAAGTGAACTTGAATTCCATCACGTTTCATTTAACGCATCATCAGATCCTGAAGCGCTGAAAATTGTTCTAAATTCTGGAATTCCTCTAACAGTCATTCCTTCTGAGGTTGGCCGTGGAGCTTGCCTAACGCCAGAACAAATTGCTAAATTCAAAAAAGGTAAACTCGCAGAAAAAATGATTTACAAAATGCTGAGCACTTATTGGGAGCAACGCGTTCAAAGCAAGTTTGTTGCAACAAATGACACTTGTGCAGTTGTCGCTGTAACAAATCCAAATGTTTTTAAGATAAAAAAAGGAGATATAATTCTCGACACATCCAAAATTCCTGGAAAAACTGAATATGTGTACTCAAAGAAAGGAAAAGTCAATCTCGTGTATGATGTTAAATTTAAAAAATATTATAAATTAATTTTCAAAAACATTGCAAATTCAAAATAAAAACACGGCATATGCCGTGTTTTTTAAAAAATACTTACAACTAAAACAGTCATATCATCTTTTATTAACCCTTTATTTTTCTGTATTGCAAGTTCCAAAATCTTGTCACTCAAGCCTTGAGGATTTTTGTCATTTAGAGTACATATTTCTTCAAGGATCTGTTCGTCATTGTTAAACGAATCACTCACCCCATCAGACAGCAAAATCAAAAAATCTCCTTTATTAACAAATTTTTTGCTCGTATTAGGCTCACTATTGTTTATTACTCCCAATGGCAACGCACCCCCTTCAACAATTTCACACGAATCATTACTCACGACAAAAGAACTCGGGCTCCCCATTTTTACAAAATCCAAAACTCCGTTATTTAAGTCTAAAACGCAAATATCTATTGCCGAAAAACTTTCCTCCTTCTCAATAGACAAAACTTTATTTACGCTCTTTATTGCAATATCCCCGTCAAACCCCGCCTTGTAGAAATTTTCTAACAAAGTCACAGCATTTTCACTGATCTGCTTCGCATTTTCACCACTTCCCATACCATCACACACCGCGAACATAAACCTTCCCAAATCAAGTTTTTGAACGCTGTAACAATCTCCCGATAAAACTTCGCCATCTTTTGTTCTTTGAGAAATTCCAAAATTACAATCCATTTTGGGCATATTTTTCAAAATAAGCGAAACGTATCCCGGCTTTTCAACAAACCTGTCAGAAACAAACATTTTTTGTCCGCAAACTTTTCCCACAACATCAGTTATAACCTCTTCATTTTTATCTTCGACCTTTACAAGCAAAGAAACATCCAATGAATGTATGCTTTTTTCAAAAACAACCACATCTTCACAATGAATGTTGTTGAAAGAAAGCTCGTCAAGTATTTTTCTTTCTCTCTCCGCATCAAACGAAATCGGTTTTTCCACCTCTTTTGCTAATTTTTTCATAATTTCCGACATTCCCAAAAACTGATCCGCTATAAGCATTTTGCTTAAATCAACATTCCCAACCAGTTCGGAATATCGTTTATACTGGGTGCATTGAGTATTTACACTTGATATAATTGACGTAATATTTTTACAATGTGCATTCAAAAAAGAGGGTATGTCCAAAATATTTATTTTTCCTTTTTCATAAGCAGTGTCGCCAATTTCACTCAGAACTTCTGCCATTTGACTTTGGTAATTCCTGTAACACCGGTCTTTTTCCCTGCACTTTTCACAAACATTCTTTTTTATTCCTCTGCTCAAGACCTCTTTCATGCTTTCTTTGCTTAAGTTTTTCCTCCCATTTTTTCTAAAAATTTTATCCATATCTTCAAAAACAACACCCAAAGACCTTATACGTCTTGTCAATATTTCTCTGTTCCTGTTGACCACCTCTTTTACTGCAATACGCTTGTTTTTTACGTCAAACAAAGCACCAATTGAGTCATATATTTTCGTTGGAATGCAAATAAAAATTAGGCAAGCGAGAAAAACTGGAATCAAGCTCAGATAAGAAAACTGATAATAAAGTTTAAAGTAAAAACCGGCTACGGCTTCAGACAATAACATAGCAATCGGCATAAAATATTTCCTGTAAGACTTGAAAAACGAAATTGAAACACCCCAAATAACAAAAGGTGCAACATACAGGGCGTTATTACTTCCTAACAATGTACCAAGCCCTAATATAACAGACAAGAAGATTGCATAGCTACCTTTTAAGGAGTATGCAGTAATTAAAACAGACAAACCTACAAACAATTTTAAAAACGAAAAAGAGAAGAAATTTATCTCAATAAGGCCGTCGCTTAATGCGATAAGCAAAACACTCCCGCTAATACACTCCAAAATCGAAAGTTTTGTACTTTTCTTTAAAAGAATTGCTTTTAATATATAAGAAAAAACATAACATAATAAAACGCTTAGCCCCAACCCTATAAATTCAAAATAATAATTTTGTTTATATAGCACCGAAAACAAAAGTTTTGCAATCTGGCCAAAAGCACAAAACCCTAGACACTCCCACAAGTTTATTTTTCTTTTCACGAATATATGGATAAAGACCATACTTAGAGCAACAACACTGCAAACAGCACTCGAAACTACCCCCGCAAAAGTTAAATTTCCCAGAACTCCAGCAAGCAAATAACCAAAGCATGCCGGCCATAACTTTAAATTTACAAAAAGCAAAGCAAACAAAAACGCTTCACTAAAAGGGTAAACCACCATTCCAATGATGGCACTACTTAAAATATAAAACATCACAAAACTTATCAAAAAAGAAAGTGGATAATATATGTATTT
>CAMPBB010000126.1 GCA_946635125.1 uncultured Clostridia bacterium | reverse complement strand
ATGGGTTTGAGTGCATTCACAAAAAGTTTACAAAAGATAACAGCATTTGGATGTATCGTTTTTGTTTAGACAACAATTTAATTCCAACTGGCGGAACCGACATGCATGGAGAAGGGTTTAAGATTGATGGGGTTAGATATGAACCAGAGTGTTTGGCGTTTGACAAATATTCTCAACTTGAACCAAGATTTCCAATTTTAAAAACAAAAAGAGGAGATATAATAAGATGATTGAAGAATATATTATTTTAACACTGTTAATCTTGCTCGTAACTTGTTTAATTGTTGCTGTTTGCCTTTATGTTCACCACAAAAGAATGGGGAAAATTTTCTCTGAAGATGGAACAGACTATCCAAAAAGCATGACAGCACTTTCTGAAAGCAAAATTTTGGAAGTTCCAGTGACAAAAGAAAAATTTCCACTTTATGTGTTTGAAAATGGAACGAAAAAAGAATTTAAACCAAAAAAATAAAAGAGGTTAGAAAATGATTTATATTGCTTGTGACCATGGTGGTTACACCACAAAGTTAAAAATTTTGGGAAGTTTTGAAAAGTATAATTTGGAATACAAAGATTTGGGAACAAACACAACCGACAGTGTTGACTATCCTGATTATGCAGAAAAACTTGCAAAAGCGCTTGAAAAAGACGAAAACGCAGTTGGCATCTTGATTTGCACAACTGGAATTGGAATGTCTATTGCAATAAATAGGTTTTCTTTCCTTCGTGGAGCACTTTGCAGAAGCAAGAAAGACGCAAAAACAGCAAGAGCACACAACAACGCAAATGTGCTTGTTTTAGGAGCGTGCACAAGTGCAAGAAAATGCAAGAAAATTATAAACACATTTTTAACCACTGAATTTGAGGGCGGAAGACATGAAAAGAGAGTGAAAAAATTGGGAAAACTTGGTTAATCCCAATTTTTTTGTTCTAAACAAATTTTATTTAGCATATACATAATTTTAAGGGGGCATAAAAAATGCAAAAAGTTTTGAAAAATTATGTGTGTGCTTTTTTTGTTTTGGCAGTTTTTGTTTTTCTTTTTTCTGGGTGCAACAAAAGCATTTTAGACGAGTGCCAAAGCAAAATTTCCGACGAAAGACAAAGTTATTTTGAGGGTGAAACAGAAAACTATTATGTTAGTTTTTCAAGTGGAAAAAGAGAAAGTCCTTATGTGTTAGATGGAAACAGTGGTGAAAAAGTTGAGTTTGGCGTTGTGACAATCAAGCCAAAAAACACATTTATTCCTCAAAGCATAACTTATAATGTTTGTGTTAACAACGATGAATTTAAAGGGGAATTTGAACAAAGCCCATTTGACGACACCTTTGCTGGTGATATCAATAAACTTGTTTGTGATGATGATGTTTTGCTAATAAAAATTAACAATGGAAGCGGTGAAGAGGTGGCAAACATGCAAAGCGTAACAAAAAACTTTAAGGTCAAAAGCCAAAAAGCACTTTTGATTGCTTTAAATGAACTTGAAGACAAGTTTTCGTCATTTAAAAACAAAGATTTTGAAATATACATTAAAATTGTTGCCGACATAACAAATAACATTAAAGACAAATTTTATCTTGTTATGTTTTTAGATTGTGAAAAAAACACATTAAATGTTGTTGTAAACCCTTATAGTGGAGAATGTGAGATTAAAAAAGTTTAAAGAATGTGTCACATATTTTCTGCCACTTGAATAATATGGCTATGTGAGATGAAGAACAAAAGATAAATACATAAAATAAGTATACCAAAAGCAAAATATTAAGGAGGACAAATGATGTTTGGCAAAATGTTTGGTTGCATGGATGGCTGTGGTGGCTCAAAGTCTAAAAACTCAAGTTGTGATGTTTTAACACTTCTTGTTATTATCTATGTTTTACTTAACTGTGGAATCTTAAATTGTGGGCTAGACCTTTGCACAATTTTGATATTATTGTTATTCTTCTGCTGTTGCTTCAAAAAGAAGTCAACACAAACTCAATGTGTTTGCTAATTTTTCTTAAAATGCAAAAATAATCATAAAAAATAGGTAAAAAAGCGTGTTTTTTCACGCTTTTTTGTGTTTTTGTGGGCTGTGACAAACAAAGACATATTTCGACAGCATATTTTTTGAGGGTTTACTTAAAATGTTTGTGTTAAAAAATGGCTTATTATATCAAAAAAGATAAAACAATTTATGCGTATTTCGTTGACAAATTTGGCAATATGATATAAAATAAAGTCATTAAACAATACAAATCAAGGAGACTTAAATGGAAACTAAAAAAGTTAAGAGATTTTCAATAGCTATGCTATTGGTGGCTTTTGCTCTTATGATCACAGCAGTGTTCTCTGTTCCTGCAATTGTTTTTGCTAGCACTGCAACAAAAAGCTCAGCAGACACATTAGAAATAAATTATAACAGTGCTGACTACACAGTTAAATCAGACGATAATGGTAGTTACATTGTGATTCCAAGCTCAAATGCAACAAAAGTTGTTGCAACAACCGCAAATGGTTCAAAAAAGAAAGCAACAATTTCATCAAACAAAATGTATTTGGTTGGAAATGTTAGTTCATATAGCATCGTTTACAAATTAACAAACAGTAACAACATCACAAGTGAAGAAACAATTGATGTTAACATCACTCAACAAGATGCATCATTTAAATTTGAAAGCAATGCAAAGGAAATAATTCCAGCGCAAGTTCAAAAGAGCAAGCAAAACACAATTGTTTTGCCATACCCATTTATTTATGTTGGAGAAGAAAGTGACACACCAATCAACCAAGACGCAGAAACAGGAAGACCAACAGACTATGATGGGCTCACAGTTAGCTTAACATCACCAAGTGCAAGTCAAATTGCAATTGCAAAAAATGCTGAAACAGGTTATTATGAGTTTAAGGTAACAGAAGACGCAAAACTTGGAAAATACACAGTTCGTTACACATATAAATCATCAACAACTCAAACAATCACAAAAAGTTTCAACTTCACAATCAAAGATGGAGAAGTTAGCCAAGCAATAAAAATTGATGGATTTAGTTCATCACTTCCTTCACCAATTGCTTTGTTTA
>CAMPBB010000125.1 GCA_946635125.1 uncultured Clostridia bacterium | reverse complement strand
AAAACATCAATATAGTTTAATAAGTCATATGCTCCATCAACCCTTTTTAGTTCTTCAAACACATAACCAGTGTAACAAAACAAGTTAAGTCCAAGGCTTTTTATTTCCTTTGCAAGCCACAATAAGTTTTGTGCTTGAAGCATTGGCTCGCCACCACTTAAAGTTATTCCATCCAAAAGTGGATTTGACTTAACTTTTTCCAAAATGGCAAAATCCTCTTCTTCATATCCCCCCACCAAAGACTGAGTTTGTGGGTTATGGCAACCTGGACAACTTCGTGGGCAACCTTGAACAAAAATTGTCATTCGAATTCCTGGTCCATCTGTTATGGAATCATTCACAATTCCTGCAAGTTTTATTTTAGACATTATGTTTAACCCTATCTTTTTCTTCTGCTTTTTTAGCGTCGTTAAAACGCTCTAATGTTCCAACAAGATAACCTGTTATCCTTCTAATTCGTTCAAATCCAATTCCATCTGAACCTTCAACTCTTCCGCATTTAGGGCAAACTTTTCCAATAATTCCGTTATATCCACAAACTGGGTCACGGTCAACTGGGTGGTTGATTGAGCCATAACCAATTCCGCTTTCTTTCATGCATCTAACAATTTTTTCAAAGGCATCTAGGTTTGTTGTTGTGTCTCCATCAAGTTCAACATAAGTTATGTGCCCTGCGTTTGTTAATGCGTGGTATGGTGCTTCAAGTTTAATTTTGTCAAAAGCACTCAAACTGTAATAAACAGGAATATGGAAACTGTTTGTGTAATATTCCCTATCTGTCACTCCCTTAATAATTCCATAGCGTTTTTTGTCTAAGCGAACAAATCTTCCACTAAGCCCTTCTGCTGGTGTTGCCAAAAGGGTGAAGTTTAATTTCATTTCTTGGGATAAATCATCAAGATATTTTCTCATATATTCAATAATTTTAAGCCCCAATTTTTGAGCCTCTTCACTCTCTCCGTGATGCTTTCCAATAAGAGCAACAAGAGTTTCTGCAAGACCAATAAAGCCAACAGAAAATGTTCCATGTTTCAAAATTTCTCCAACTTCATCGTTTGGTTTTAATTTCTCACTATCAATCCAAACATGTTGCCCCATCAAAAATGGATAATTTTTAACTTTCTTCTTTGCTTGAATTGCAAAACGATCTAAAAGTTGTTTTGTCACAAGTTTTAATTCTTTTGTGAGGTCAACAAAGAATTTATTCACATCGCCTTTTGCTTCAATTGCAAGGCGTGGAAGATTTATTGAAGTGAAACTTAAATTTCCTCTTCCATAGGTTATTTCTCTTGTTGGGTCATAAACATTCCCCAAAACTCTTGTTCGACAACCCATGTAAGCAACCTCAGTTTCTGGGTGACCTTTTTTGTAATATTTTAGGTTGTATGGAGCATCAATGAATGAAAAGTTTGGAAATAACCTTTTTGCACTAACTCTTATTGCCAGTTTAAACAAGTCATAGTTTGGGTCTTCCTTGTTATAGTTAACACCCTCTTTAATCCTGAAAATGCTAATTGGGAAAATTGGAGTTTCCCCACATCCAAGCCCAGCCTCAACTGCCAAAAGCATATTCTTTGTTACCATTCTTCCTTCTGGTGTTGTGTCTGTTCCAAAGTTAACGGAAGAAAAAGGAACTTGAGCACCTGCACGAGAATGCATTGTGTTTAAGTTGTGAACAAGTGCTTCCATTGCTTGATAACAATCGTTGTCTGTTTCACTTTCTGCATATTTTCTTGCAAAAGATTTAATTTTTTTGAAGTCTTCCTCTTCAATTCCAGAAAAGAAATTCCTCTCAATTTTGTCAAATTCATCATCTTGAACAAGTTTTGGATAAACTTTATTTTCTTCTTGAATTTTCAAGAACATTTGTTTAATGTCTTCATATTTCAAGTTGCCATTTGTGACAAGTTCATATGCTTTTGCAAAGTTTTTTATATAATTTTTCTTATATGTTTTAACAATTCCAGGAGCAAGCCCATAGTCAAAGTTTGGAATGCTTTGACCACCATGTTGGTCGTTTTGGTTTGCTTGAATTGCAATGCAAGCTAAAGCACTATATGTTCTAATGTCATTTGGCTCACGCAAAAAACCATGGCCAGTTGAAAAACCGCCCTTAAAGAGTTTTAAGATGTCAATTTGACAGCAAGTTTCAGTTAAAGTGTAAAAATCAAAGTCGTGAATGTGAATATCGCCAGAAAGATGTGCTTTTGCTTGTTCTGGGGTTAAAACGTATTTTGAAAAATAGTCTTTTGCTCCTTCTGAACCAAATTTAAGCATTGTTCCCATGGCTGTGTCACCATCAACATTGGCGTTTTCTCTCTTGCAGTCACTTTCTTCTGCTTCTTTTGTGTTAATTTCATCATAAATTCTCATAAGGCTTGTTTTCATGTCACGAACCTTTGAACGCTTTGCACGATACAAAATGTATTCTTTTGCAACATCTTTATAACCGTTTTGCATCAAAACTTCTTCAACAATGTCTTGAATCCCTTCAACATCAGGAACATTGTCCACAAATTTTGCTTCAATTTCAACCTCAACAAGTTTTGAAAGTTTTTTGCAATGGTCAAGTTCTTCCTTGCCAACAGCGTTCATCGCCTTAATTATTGCCTTTTCAATTTTTTGAACATCAAAATCAGCCACTCTTCCGTCTCTTTTAATTATTTGCGTAATCATTTTATCCTCCAAAAAAATTATAAGTTGTGTTTAATTCAACTGTCCCAAGTATAGCAAGGCACTATATATTGTGTCAATAAAATTTTTAAAACACAATATATAGTGTTATGTTTTTGTGCAAACTATACAAAATTTGAATTTTTTTATTTTTTTGAATTGACTTTTTTTTCATCAACTGAATTTGCCTTATTTTGGCACACGCCCTTGCATAAAAATAACCAAAAATGAATAATCATTTTATCCAATTTTTATAAATATACAAATTTTTAACAAATTTTAACAAATTATGCTTTATTTTTGAATATTTATTCTTGTTTTGGCATAAAAATAAATTTTTACACTTATAATCATTTTTACATAAAAGCCTGCTTTTTTTGTTCTGTTTT
>CAMPBB010000124.1 GCA_946635125.1 uncultured Clostridia bacterium | reverse complement strand
AAATTTGTTGTCAGTTCTTTTGATTTTCTGTTAACCATTGTTGTTTCTTGTTTGTTCTTTTTGGTGTGTGTTGTTTTAAACTATGGTCATATAAGGCTTTTCATTCTCATTTCCTATCTTTTTGGTCTAATTTGTGGAAGTGCATTTTTTGCAAAAATCAAAAAACTTCTTTTAAGGAAAAAAATTGAAAAATTGTTAAAGAAAAAGAAGATGTGATCATCTTCTTTTCCTTTTTCCCGCTCCTATTTTTTTCAAGCAACATTATTTCTTGCTTGAATATTTTGTTATTGCGTCAACAAGTTCAGCAACTGACGCATTGATGTTCTTAATTTCATCTTTTGATGCTCCGTCAATTTTTGCTTGTTTTGCTTTTTCTTTCAATTGTTCAATGAGGTCTTTTATGTGCTTTATGTTTTTTGCTTTTGTGCTTGCTGCAGCCCCATTGCCCTTTTCAATTTTGCTTAACGCTTTGTTGATTTCAATTTGAAGTTCGTCTTTTGTTTTTTGCAGTCTTTGACTTTCTTCATCAATCCTTTTTTGGATTTCAGCAAAATCATCACGAGTTACAGCATAATCAACGCTCTCGTCAGCAACATTTATTTTCTTCTTTTTAGTGGTTTTTGTGCTTTTTGGTTTTTCATTAGCACTTTTTGCTGGCTCTTTCTTTTGAGTTTTTGCTTTTTTTGTTGCAACTTGGTTTTCTGCTTTTGGTGAAGCTTTTGTCATCTTCCTTGCTGTTTTTGGTTTTGATTTTTTCTCTTTTGGAGTATCTTTCTTTTCTTCTGTGTTTTCTTTCAATTCTTCTTTTGGTGTTTCTTTTAATGGTTCTTGCTCTTGAACAACAGCAGGCTCCGCTTTAACTTCTTCTTGAATTTCTGGTTGATTTTCAGGTTCTTGCTCGCTTGCTTGTTCTTGAGCATTTTCTTGATTTTCCATTTGCGGACCAATGTAGTTGCCATTTGCGTCATAATATTGTGAGTAGTCAACCAAATTTCCGTTTTCATCATAATATTGAGTCATGTCTGCATTTGCTGGTTCTTCTTTTTGAGAATAGTCTATAAGATTTCCATTCTCATCATAATATGCTCCATTTTGTTGAGCATTTTCAGTTGTCATAAAGTTTTCGCTGCCAGCATCAGTGTTTTCTTGTTGTGGAACATAACCATTAAGTTCGTTGTTGTTGCCATCAAGTGGTGCTTGATAATTTTGAGTTTGTTCTTGATATGGCTCTCCACCTTGCATTGTTGAGATATACAAATCTCTTTCTGCAATAAGAGCATCTTTTTGCTCAATTTCTCTTGAAAGGTTTTGGATTTTGTTTTTAAGGTCCATGATTTGATTTTGATAATCTTTTGACACTTCCATATTCTCTTCGCCAATCTTGTCACTTAATGTGTCGTAAACTTTCACAGCAAAGGTGTTATATTCAGATTTAAGAGCTGTTTCAACTGAATCTTTGTCTTTTTCAATGCGTTCTTTTCTCTTTTCAATTTCAGCATTACATTCGTTAACAGTAACTTGCTCTTTTGCTAGGAGTGATTTAAGGTCTTTTTCAATTGCTGCTCTCTTTTCCATTTCATCTTTAACTTGACGCTTGTTGTAGTTGATTTCCACACGGTTTGTTGTTTCTGAAATTGCTTTGTCCAAACGCTCCAAGTTTTCTTTGATTGTTTGAAGTTTTCTGTTTGCTTCTTTTTCAATTTCATCCATGTTCGCTTGTGCTTGTGCAAGTTTTTTCTCATATTCTTGAATTTCGTTTTGAAGTCCAATCTTTTTCATCAAAAAGTTTTCACTTTCGTTAACCGCTCTGGAAATAAGTTGTTCTCCATCAACTCCAAGGTCTTCAAAGTTATATGGTGAGTGAGAAATTGCAGCATATTTGCTTTGTTCCAAAAGTCTTTGTTCTTCCAATCTTTCTTTTTCCAAATATTCTCTCAAAATTGGAATTCCCTCATCAATTTCTTTTTGTGTGAACAAAACTTGATAATCAATGCTGTCTGGAAGAGTTGCAACTGCTCTGTTAAGGTTTCTCACAAACAATCCAAAGTTGTCATATAGTTTTGCATTATAATAATTGTAGCGCATGCTAACAATCATGTTAAATAGTGTTGCCATTAAGATTATTGTTAAAGCTGTTGTTAACGGATAAATAACACAGTAGTCCAAAACATCTCCAATCATTTGAGATGTTACCCCCAAAGACACAACCTTTGACAAGGAATAACCAAGGCTTAACACAAATGTTATGATTGCCAAAACAATGGATGACATTTTGATTTGTTGCTTAACTCCAATCAATGAACTTGATGCAAGTGGCCTTCGAATGCAATACTCTGCTGTTAAGTATCTTGATGGAAGTCCTTCTCTTTCCAAAATGTATAATTGCCAACGGTCACGAATTCGTGATGGCATTTTTTGCAAAAGTTTGTGAAAAGCAACCAAGTTATCTTCGTTGATTTCTGGATTTTGCAAAAGATATCTATTGATTTTTGCTATGCACTTTGTTGTTTTTCTTTCAAAGCTGTGACTCATTCTAATTAAACCAATAATAATAAACAATGCCATAAGTCCAATTCCAGCAAAGAAAATGTAGTTTAGTTCTGCATTTTTGAATATTGAGCGCAAAAACTCAAAAAATCCATAGATGGCATCTCCTATAAATAAACCACTCATTTTTATCTCCTATTTTTATAAAAATTTGTTTTATACCATCATTATAATAAAACTAACAATTATTTGTCAAACAATATTTCACAATCTTTGAAAAAAGAATATAAAATTTTGTGACTTACAGCCTTTTTTATTGCATTTTCCACTGCAATTTTGTAACATTGTAGCTGAATTTCATATTTTTCGCGCAAAAATTCTGGGTTTGAAAACCTGTTTGTTTTGTAATCAATCAAAATAACTTCATCATTTTTTTCAATAACAAGGTCAACAACTCCTTGAATTAAAACCTTTTCACTAACACTGCTGTTTTTAACAATTTGATTGTATGGAATGTTTAGGTAAAACTGACCTTCCCTAATTATGTTTGTTGCACCGCTAGCAATTGGTTTAAGCCAATTTAAACACTTT
>CAMPBB010000123.1 GCA_946635125.1 uncultured Clostridia bacterium | reverse complement strand
CCCGCAACAAAAAAACCAAGTGGTTCACAAGTGCTTCCATAACCATTTGTTGTTACCACCCCTTTTTGTTTCTTTTTGCAACAAAACTCACTTCCACCACCAACATAACCAGAACTAACTTTAACAACTGGAAAGACTTTTGTTCCATCCACCAAAAACTCCTCACCAACAACAGTTTTAACATCAATTTCTGGAAGCAAATCTTTTAGCCCAGTTTTTGTTAACTCCTTTAAAACATCTTCCATTTTTCATCTTCCTTTTAGTTTGATTTTCAAATAAGCAAAAATAAGACTCAACGGAATAAAGAAAAACAAAACTTTTAAATAACACTCAAATTTTGTTTCCATAAAGTCTGCGCTCACAGCATATTTTGTGTTACAACCCACATAATTATTCAAAACAATTGTGATGTTTTGGCAAAGTGTTTTTAACCCACCACACATCAAAGCCGTTGCCATAGCTTCCCCTTTGTTCCCAACAAAAAAATTTAAATTAAAATTTATTATCTTTATTTTTGATAAAAGTTTTAACAACAGTAATGGTGAAATTTTTTTGCTTTTTTTCTTTTTTTTAACAAACTCAAACAAACATTTTTTTTGCTTTATCAAAGTTATTCCAAACAATTTTACATTTATTTCAACCTCATTATTAAAAACATTTGCTTTAAAGCAAATTGTCACAAACAATGGAAGTAAAAAAAATATTATCAAAACTAAAACAACAGAAATTAAAACAATCCACCACATAATTTTATATTTTTTTCATTTACAACAAAAAAATGCAACAAATTGTTGCATTTTTTAATTCATTTTTTGCAAACGGAAAATCGCTATTCTTGTTTTTCTGTTTGTTTGTTTTCTTTTTGTTCTTGTTCAAGTTGTTCTTTTTGAACTTCATCAAAATCTCTAACTTCAAATTCACGATAAAGCCCATTGCCATCATTTTTGATAACTTTGATTTGTTCCAAAAGTTCTTCATATTTTGGAAGGTCATCAAGGCTTTCTATTTCAAAGCGTTTCAAAAACTCATCAGTTGTTCCAAAAAGAAGAGGTTTTCCAACAGCATCTTTTCTTCCAACAACTTCAATTAAGTTGTGAGTTAACAAAAGCTGAATTGCATAGTCACATGAAACACCCCTAACTTGCTCAATTTCCATTCTTGTGATTGGTTGTTGATAGGCAATGATTGCAACTGTTTCAAGAGCTGCTTTTGTGAGCGCTTTTTCTTTGATTGGATTTAAAACACTTGAAATTTCTTCTGAAAATTTTGGATTTGATGTGAGTTGAACTTTGTCTTTAAATGTTATCACATTGATTCCATCATTTTCTGTGTGTTTCTTTTTCAGTTCTTCAATTGCTTTTTTAACCTCATCATGTTTAACTTCAAGTTTTTCAGCAATAAGTTTTGTTTCAACAGCGTTTCCAGCAACAAACAAAATCCCTTCAATAACACTGCTAAGCATTTTCTTGTCCATTGTTATTCTCCTCTTTTATTTCAATTTCAATTTCCGTAAAGACATCATCTTGTTTAACTGTTATAAATTGCTTCTTAAGTAGTTCAAGCATTGCCAAAAAAGTTATGATTATTTCGCCACGAGAATAATCGCTTTGAAAACACTCTGAAAACTTTATTTTTTTCTTGTTTGCAACCAATTCTCTTAAATGAACAATGCTATCGGCAAGGGTGAACCTATCTTTGCTTATTTGTTTTTGTTCGTGGTCTTTTTCTTTTTTGTCAATTTTAACCAAAAGTTTTGAAAAAGCATCAACAAGCCCTTGCATATCCATATTCTTCAAAACCATCTTATAGTCCCCAGCCGATTTGTCTGGCTCTTTATAAAAGTGGTCCGTGTTTTCCAAAAGGGCAAGTTCTCCACTTGCTTCCTTGAACACTTTGTAAAGTTGAAGTTGTTTTTTAAGAGCCATTTCTGGGTCTTCCTCTTCCTCTTCATCTTCTGTTGGCTCAACTGGCAAAAGGGTTTTTGACTTTATTTCAAGAAGTGTTGCCGCCACCGCAACAAACTCACTTTTTTGTTCCATGTTTAGTTCTGTGCTGTCCATATAATCCAAAAACTGCTCAGTAAGGTCAGCAAGCCTAACTTCCATGATGTCTAACTTTGTTTCTTTTATAAGTTCAAGCAAAACATCAAGTGGCCCAACTTCTTCGCCAAGTTTAAAAACAATGTTGGCGTCTTCAAGTGTTGGCAAAATGTAATCATTTCCCAAAAGCTCTTTTTCTTTTTCCGAAAGTTCTTGTTCAGTTAATTTCTTTATTCCTTGTTTTTCTCTCTCATCGGTGATGTCATAAGTGTTAACAGCCACATCATTGTTTTGCTTTTCTGTGTTGTTATTTTTATTACTTATTTGAGATAAATCAATTTCAATTTCAATGACTGGCTCTTCTTCCATTTCTTCTCCAAATTTGTTTTTATTTTATTTTATCAAAAGAAGAACAGAAAAGCAACCAAATAAAGGCTTTTTGTCATATTTTGTTCTATATAAAATTTAAAAAAAATATAATAAAACATGAAAGTTTCACACTTAAAACTTTTTCATGTTTTTGTTGTTTTTGTTGTGTGTTTCTTAATTTTTTTGTTAATTTTAACGCCAGCAAAATACATACAAAGTTTTTTAAACGGAACAAATGTTTGGCTAACAAAAGTTGTTCCTGCTCTTTTTCCTTTTTTGTTCTTAACAAAACTTTTAACAAGCTTTAACTTTGTTGAAAAAATATCAAATATTTTAAGCCCAGTCACAAAAAAACTTTTCAAAACTCCTGGGATATCATCATATGTGTTTTTGATGAGCATAATTTCTGGCTATCCAGTTGGAGCAAAACTGATTTCAGAGTTTTTTCAAAAAGGAGTTATTTCACAAAACGATGCAACAAAAATGAACTCTTTTTGTTCAACATCGGGCCCTTTTTTTGTTATTGGAACATGTGGTGCATGCTTGTTTCATTCCACGATGGCAGGAATTATTATTTTGCTTTCTCATGTTTTTGGGGCTATAATCAATGGTGTTTTATATCGAAATTTAAAAGCAAAACAACCAAAGCAGTTTGAACAAATTTTTGTTAAACAAAAAACAACAGACAACA
>CAMPBB010000122.1 GCA_946635125.1 uncultured Clostridia bacterium | reverse complement strand
GACGGCTCGTGTGCTGGATATGGTGTTAAAGATGGCGTTGACGGATTCTTGTCTGAAGACAATATCCAATCTTTCTCTGAAAAAATTATTAACGCCGTTAAAGACAGACCTTTGTTGAAACAAGTAGGTCTAAACGCTCGAGAAAATCTTTACATCGATTGGAAAACATGTTCAACAATTCTTGAAAAGAAATTAAGACAAATAGTTAAAGAAAAAAGTAAAAAGGAGTAAATTTATGCAGGCTTTTATTTTGGCTGGAGGAATGGGAACAAGACTTCACGGAATAACCAATGACGAAATCCCAAAACCTATGGCAATTTTATGTGGCAAACCAATTTTGCAATGGACAATAGAAAACTTGAAACAAAACGGAATTACCGAGTTTTACCTCTCCGTTGGACATCTTCATGAAAAAATCATGGAATACTTTGGAGATGGTGAAAAATTTGGCGTAAAAATTCATTATGTTATTGAAAACGAACCGCTTGGTTCTGGAGGGGCTCTCTATTATGTAAAAGACAAGATGAAAGGGGACTTTTTGGTTTGCTCGGGTGACATTTTGTTCGACATAGACCTTGACCGTATGATGAAGTTCCACAAAGATCACAACGCTCTGATCACTTTGCTCTACCACCCATCTCAACATCCTCAAGATAGTGATTTAGTGGTCCTTGGTAATAATTTTCAGGTTTTGAAGTTTGATTTGAAAAACCTTGTAAGAAACTATTATTTCAAAAATTATGCAAACGCCGGATTTTTTATCATAGATTCAAAGGCTTTGGAATATTTTACCGAAGTTAAAAAGGTAAACATGGAGCACGACTTTATCAATTCATTTGTCGGAAAAGAAGGTCGCGTTTTTGGATACCAAAGCCCAGAGTATGCTGAAGATGTTGGCACAATAGAGAGATTTCATGATGCAGAAAAGGCAATTTCTAAAGGCATAATTGTAAAGAAATGTTTGAGGAACAAACAAAAAGCGCTCTTCCTTGATAGAGATGGCATCATTATTGAAAACAAAGAAAACATAAAAGACGCCTCTGATATAGAAATAAAAGAAGACGTCCTTTCAACACTAAAAAGCATAAACCGAAGCGATTTCTTGGCTGTTTTGATATATTCACAAAAACAAAACAAAGATCCAAAAGTTATTGATGAAGAATTTAGAAAAATTGAAACCATTTTGGGCGAAAAAGGAGCTTTCTTTGACGCTGTTTGTTATGATCCTGAAGGAAATCACTCTTTGGAAGAGCTAATTAACGAGGTTTCAGACAGATTGAACATAGATGTTTCAAGTTCAATAATGATTGGAAATTCTGATAGTTTTTCAAAAACAGCTCAAAAACTTAATGTTCCTTTAATAAAAATTGGACAAGCATTTGAAGAAGAGAGTTCTCTATCAAGCGCCGTAAACAATATTTTATATAAAAATGATATCAATGTATAAAAACTACAGGTGTTAAACCTGTGTTTTTTTATTTCAAGCTTCTCATTTAGAGTCCTTTCTCTTTGCCTTTATTTTTGGTAATATGTGATATAAAAATATTGTAAAAAGTATAACAAACATCATGCTTAAACTACACGCAAAATTTACATAACCTTTTATAATAAAATTATAAGTTGCCCAAAAGGCTGCATTTATACAACAACATATTCTAACAAACAACATATCCTTAAACGCAAACCCAATTGTAAGCAGAATCATGGATGCCAACAAGAAAAAATCAAGTGGCGACAAATACAAAAATACAAAAGCAACCGAAAAAGCGATGTTTAAAACAATAATTGGGATAATATATGAATTAAAATCTTTATCTTTTTCGTTGAGATAAAAATACCAAACCGCACGCACAAAAAATAACGAATTTGCTACAACAGGTAGATAATATCCTAAAAATACATATGATGAAACATAGAGAACTGAACTTGCAATACAAAACAAAAGGAAAAATTTTTTACTTTTCCAAAAATAACTAACAAGGTCAATTCCAAACGCAATAAAAACAAAAATCTGAGATAAAATATATTCTGTTGTCATCTTACTCTCTTTTTACATACAAAATTCTATCACAAAACAACAAAAAACACAAACTTTTTTAAAGTTTGTGTTTTTTATAAAAAAACTCTCCAAATCAAATAAATTTATGTTATAATATTTGTGGAAAGGAGTTAATATGAAAAACATAGTTTTGGCATCAGACAACAAAAACAAAATAACTCAAATAAAAGAAATTTTACCTGATTGCAATATCCTGACATTAAGTGATGTTGGATTTGAAGAAGAAATCGTCGAAGACGGAAATTCTTTTTTGGAAAACGCATTGATTAAGGCAAGCGCTGTACGCGAATTTTTAAATAACAAAGGAATCAATTACCCTGTTTTGGCAGAGGATAGCGGTCTTTGCGTAAACGCTCTTGACGGTGCGCCAGGGATTTATTCCGCGCGCTATGCTGGTGGTCATGGAAACAACAAGGCATGCAGAGAAAAGCTACTCAAAAACCTAAAAGGTAAAGCTGACAGAAGTGCCTATTATTATGCCATTACAGTCCTTATGGATTATGATGGCACCTATACCGTGGGTGAAGGCAAAGTTGATGGAATAATTTTGGAAAAAGAAGGAAAAGAAAACAATTTTGGTTATGACCCAATCTTTTATTCAACCGAACTAAAAAAACGTTTTTCAGAATGCTCACCAAAGCAACGCAATTCCGTTTCACATAGATCAAGAGCATTAAAACAATTGTTTCATCTCGATAAAAAATGTGATTTAAATAAATAAAAAACACAAACAAAATTGTTTGTGTTTTTTTGTTTTTAAAATTTTAAATCGTGATTGTTTGTTGCTCTTTCTTTCCTTATGGTCATGTCCACAGACTCTATGACGTCGCAAGCTTTTCTTGTCTCAACCGCCCCCTCAACTGCGGCCAAATATTCTGCACGGCTTTTTTGTATTTTTATAGCTTTTATAAGAGTCTCTTTTGTTTTTCCACCCATAATGACATTAACTCTATCTCTGTGGGCGTCCCATTCGTCGCTAATTTTCTTTTCAGCCTCTTCTTGAATCTCATAAACAGCACCCAAGATGATTTCCCTTTTTGA
>CAMPBB010000121.1 GCA_946635125.1 uncultured Clostridia bacterium | reverse complement strand
AGAGAAAACTGTTGCTGTGATGTTTTTATCTGTTTTAAAGCAAAGTTTTTGTGTTTTGTTGTTAAGTTTTAAATCAAAATATTTTCTTAAAAAATGCGTAATTATTGGGGTGTTCGGGGTGCAATCAAGTTTTTTGCCGTTTGAGAAGTGTTTGTTTAAATAGTAGTCAATCATAAGAGTTGTGAGTGGGTGATTTTTGATTGAACCCAAAAATGCTGTTTCACAATATGCCCCATTTTCAAACGAGATAACAAAATCATTATTTAAAAGGTTGTCAATGCTTTTGGTTATTTCAATGTCTGTGTCCAAATAAATTCCACCAAACTGGTTTAAAACTTTCATTCGAATAAAGTCTGCAACAAATCCATATTTTTTTGCTTTATAGGCTTCTTGGGCATAGGGTGACGATGAAAAATCAAAGTTCTTTTCATTCCATTCCTTAATTTCAAAGTTTGGACAAAATTTTTTCCAACTTTCCATGCACCTATAAAAAAGTTCCGACTTCTTGTTTTCTCCAAGCCAAACATAGTGGATTATTTTTGGTATCATTTTTTCTCTCGCTTTTGTGTTTTTCTTTGATTATATTTTAACTTTGTTGTTTTGTCAAACAAAAAAAATATAATTTGTTTTTAACAAATCAGTTTAGTTGATTTCTTAATTTGTTTGTGTTATCATAAAAACAGGAGTTAAAAGCATGAGAGTTTTAATAACATATGTTGAAGCTGGAAATGGGCATAGGGTGGCATCACAAGCAATTGCCGATGCTTTAAAAGAGATAAACGAAGATAAAACAATTGAAATTATTGAAAAAAATTTGTTTGAAGAAAAACCAAAGCTCAAAAAATATCAAGATTTTTTAATAAAAGAAGTGAAAAAGGCAAGCACTTCTTCAATTCATTCCAACATCCAACTTTCTCTTATGAACATTTTTGGTGCACAAAACACCTTAAAGTTTGTTAACGGCTTTATTTACAAAAAAATTAGAGATTTATATAGTGATGAAATCAAGAAAATAAATCCAGATATTATTGTTGACACTCATTATTTCTGCACATATTGTGCTGTAACTTATAGAAATATGTATAACAAAAATTGCAAGGTGGTAACTTATGACCCAGACAACAATGTTCATGGCTGGTGGGACAAAAGAGTTGACAAGTTTATTGTTAACAACAACTTTGCCTATAATGAAGCAATTCAAAAAGGGTTTAAAGATGAGCAAGTTTTTGAAGTTTCGTTTTTAACAAGAAAAAACATTTTGGGAACTCAAAACACAAAAGAATTTTATAGAGCAAAATATGGCATTCCAGAAAATGATTTTGTTGTGAAGTTTGCTGATGGGATTTATGGAAAAGCAAAAATGAGGTCATTTATTTATGAACTCATAAAAACACAAAAAAATGTTTCAATAATTGCTGTTGCTGGGAAAAACGACAAACTTTATGATGAGTTAAAAAGTTTGAGTGAAAACCTTCCAAAAAATGTTAAACTGTTTCCTTTTAAGTTTGTTGAACAAATAAATGAGTTAATTTGTGCTGCCGACCTTTTTGTAACAAAGGCAGGGCCAAACGCTGTTTTGGATAGTGTTTATTTGGGAGTGCCAATTGTTGTTAACTATTATGCAAACAAAATTGAAGAGGCAACCAAGAAAATTTTTGTTGATGAAAACAAGTGTGGGCTTTATATTAAAGATAAAAAAGAGTGCAAAGCCTTTATTGAAAAGTGCATTGATGATAAAAGCATTTTAAATGAGTTTAAAAACAACTGCAAACGCTTTGATAAAACAAAGAGTGGTGGACCGCAAATTGCAAATTTAATAAAAAACACAAAAATTTAAAAATAAAAAGAGCATTTTTTGCTCTTTTTTTATGCCATAAAAGATTGACCTTGTTTTTTCGCGGCTTCTGGGTGAACGGGTGCTGTCTGTTTTTTCAACTTTTCCAATTCTTGTTTTGAAAAGAAAAGTTTGTCTTTTTGTGTGTCGCCATCATTTTTAACCGCTTTGTCACGGTCTCCCATTTTTGCGGACAGAATGTTTATTGCTTCAATCATTTTTTCATCATGTTTTTTAACACAATCCCAAAACAAATCCAAGTTTTCTCCACAATAGTCTTTGTAACCAAGCCAAATCTGGCTGCCACGAATGTTCATGCTGTCAAGGTCCATAACCCTAAACCAGCCAGAAATGTTGGTTTTAACAACATTAGACAGCAGAACTGATGCTCCAGGAACGCCTTCTGCCATTTTTAAAATAATGTCTTCTGCTGTATCTTTTGGTTGTATTTCTTTTCTTTCCATTTTTTCACCTATGGCGTCATTATACATTTTTGATTTTTGTTTGTCAACAGCAAATTTCAAAAAAAATTTAAAAAAATTTTTAAATAAATGTTGCATTTTAAATCATCTTTTAATATAATGTCCTTACTTAATTTTTAAAGGAGAAAAGATTTGAACTATTTTGAGATAAAAAATGGGAAAACTTATTACAACAAACTAGACCTTGAAAAACTTTGCAAACAGTTTGGAACACCAACAAAAGTTGTTTTTTTGGATATTGTTGAAAATCAAATAAAATTTTTAAAACAAATAATAAAAAAAGCAATTAAAAAAACAAAATATAACGGGAAGTTTTTATATTTTAATGCAAACAAAGCAAATTATGCCGCTGAAATGGTTTACACAGCATCAAAATTTTGTGATGGAGTTGAAACATCAAGTTATTACGACTTGGCTTACACCAAAAAAATGCTAGATAGCTTTGATGAGTTGAAAGACAAAATTATTTTTTCCAATGGCTTTAAGCCACAGGATTATTGTGACGAGATTTTAAGAGTTCACAGAAGCGGAGTTAAAATTGTTGATATCATCGATAGTTTAAGTGAACTTGACTATCTTTTGTCTAAAAATTATAAATCACCTCTTGAAATTGGAGTTAGAGTGAATTTGGAAGGGCTTTATGGCCACAAAAATGAATATGACCGTTTTGGACTTTCTTTTGATGAATTACAAATTTTGAAACAAAAGTTAAAAAATCAAAACAAGTTAAAACTCACAACAGTTCATTTCCACCAAAGAGGCTTTGCCTTTGAAGAAGACAAGTTTTATCAAAACATTGAAAAGGCTTGCCAAAAATATTGTGAATTTAAAAAAGACTTCAAAGATTTAAACACCCTAGACATTGG
>CAMPBB010000120.1 GCA_946635125.1 uncultured Clostridia bacterium | reverse complement strand
TGCTTGAAGACATTGCAATTTTAACTGGTGGAAAAGTTTTGAGTGAAGAACTTGGAAGAAATTTGAGTGACGCAACCATTGATGACCTTGGAAGAGCACACCAAGTTATTGTTAACAAAGACACAACAACAATTGTTGAAGGAAGTGGAGACAAGGAACAAATCAAACAAAGGGTTGAAGCAATTAGAGCTCAAATTTTGCAAACTCAAAGTGATTATGACAAAGAAAAACTTGAAGAGCGCCTAGCAAAACTTGCTGGCGGAGTTGCTGTTATCAAAGTTGGAAGTGCAACAGAAGTTGAAATGAAAGAAAAGAAATTGAGAATTGACGATGCCTTGGCTGCAACAAAAGCTGGTGTTGAAGAAGGAATTGTTGCTGGTGGTGGAGTTGCTCTTTTAAAGTGTCAAAAGGCGCTTTTGGGTTTTGTTTCAAAACTTGAAGGTGACGAAAAAATTGGAGCGCAAATCATCTTAAAGGCACTAGAAGCTCCAATTAGGCAAATTGCACAAAATGCAGGAATTGATGGTGGAGTTGTTTTGCACAAAGTTTTGGAAAATGAAAGCCCAAGTTTTGGATATGATGCTTTAAACGACAAGTATGTTGACATGATTGAGTGCGGAATTATTGACCCAACAAAAGTTACAAAATCCGCTCTCTTAAATGCAGCATCTGCCTCATCAACTCTTTTAACAACAGAAAGCATTGTTGTTTCAGAAGAAGACAAGAAGCAAATGCCAATGCCACAAGAAATGCCAATGTGATTTTTTAAGCCCTTTATGGGCTTTTTTTTGTAACAAAATGCAGCAAATCATACGCATGCATGTTGACGATATCTGCAAAATGTGATATATTATGTAAAACAACAAAAGGAGAAAAAAATATGAAATACTGTCAAAGTTGTGGAAACAAACTTGATGATGATGCTTTGTTTTGTCAAAACTGTGGGGCAAAAAATGGAACTGAGCAGAACAAAACTTTAAATGAAACAAGTTCAGGAAATCAAGCAGACACATTGGGGCTTATTGCTTTTGTGTTTATGATTTTGGCAACAATTGCACTTGGATGTATGACACTTATTGCACTCATTTGGTGCATTCCAATGACAATTCATTTGAATAGGAAATTAAAGTCAGGCGAACCAATTGGAATTGGTTTTAAAGTTTGCACACTTTTGTTTGTTAGTCTAATTGCAGGAATTTTGCTTCTTTGCAGACAAGAAAATGAATAAAAAATTGTTAAGAAACCCAACAAGGGTTTTTTATTTTTTGGTTTTGTTTTTAAAAAATCTTTTAAAAAAATGGTGGAAATGTGGGGTTACTTGTGTTATAATATTTTAAAAGGAACAACAAAAATGCAACAGAAACTGAAAGATTTAATTAGTGTTAGTGAGGAGCAAGAAGCAATCAAAAAACTTATTCAAAAACAAGTTTTGGTGCCATTTAATTTTAACTCTCAAATTTTCCATGGAAGAGTTAATTTAAATGGAGATAAGTTTGTTGTGAAAAATGGATTCGACAATGCTGGAAAAACTTTGGGGCATTATAACAACAATTCAATTCCAGGGCTTCATGCAAGTGATTTTTCAATTGCCAAAAAATATGCAGAAAGAAGATTTATTGAAAATGTTAATAATGGCGTTAATGTTGGAAAAATGGAAATTCACAAAATTGTTCCACTTGAAAAAGGTTTGTTTTTAATTGATTTAACAAAACTTTTTGACGAAAAAGAAATTATGCCATATCTTGAAAATGTTTTTCAGCTTTCAGAAGAACAAATAAACAAAGTTCAAACAAACATTTTGTCACAAGATGAAAAACAAGAGGTTTTTAACTTATTTAAAGTTATGGCATCAAAAGAAACGCCACAAAGTTTAATGCCAAAACTTTTTGGGGATGCAAAAAGCAAAAAGATTTTAAAGGATTTGCTTGAAATATGTAGGCATAATGAAAAACAGAAAAAGCCTTATGTTTTGGATGACGATTTGGAAAAATATGTTTTGAAGAACTCAAAAAACGAAAAAGAAGAAAATCAAATTAGAAGCATTTCGGGTGCTGTTAATGTTCTTCAAATTTTAAAAGAAACTGGAAATGTTAAATTTCTTATGTCAAAATTTCAATCAAATTTCGACTTTACAGAAGACATGAGTTTAAACTTAAAAATGTTCAAAGCGTTTTTAAACAAAAACAACATTGTTGGTGTGAAGCAAAAATTGTGGGTGTCTGATGTGATTGGAACAAAAAACATTGATGATTATTTCTTCTTCAACACCCAAAAAATTGGAACAGACACGATGGCACAAAAAATAAAAAAAGATTCCCAAAAGCAACAAACAAAAGAAAAACCTTTTGGGGCATAAAAGGAAAATCATGAAAATAGACATTAACTTTGAAGACATACAAAAGTTGGACAAAAAAACATATGATATTATAGATATTAGGTCAAAATCATCTTTTGAGTTTGGGCATATTGAGGGGGCTAAAAATATTCCATCAGTTAACTTAAAAGCAGAAAATTTAAAAGATAAAACATATTTTTTATGTTGTAGAACGGGTAAACTTTCTCACAAAGTTTGCGAAAAACTTCAAAAAGAAGGGGCAAATGTTAAGTCGATAAATGGTGGCTATATGCTTTGGCTTAAAAATAATTTGAATGAAAACGAAAATGAAAAATCTAACGCAATGATTGCCTTAAAAGCAGAAGAAAGCATTAGAAAAAAATTTCACAGAGAGCTTTTAACAAAATTTTGTAAGGCAATAAACGATTATGAACTCATCAGCCCAAACGACAAAATTGCTGTTTGCATCTCAGGTGGAAAAGATTCATTTTTAATGGCAAAACTTTTTCAGGAATTAAAAAAACACAACAAAATTCCTTTTCAGCTTGTTTTTTTGGTTATGGACCCAGGTTACAACAAAGAAAACAGAGCACTTATTGAACATAATGCAAAAATTTTAAACATTCCAATTGAGATTTTTGAAACTGATATTTTTGAAAATGTTGTGCACATAAATTCTTCCCCATGTTACATTTGTGCAAGAATGAGAAGAGGTCACTTATATAGCAAAGCAAAAAGCCTTGGTTGCAACAAAATTGCCTTGGGGCATCACTATGATGATGTTATTGAAACAATTTTAATGGGAATGCTTTATGGAGCACAAATTCAAACCATGATGCCAAAACTTCATTCAAACAATTTTGAGGGAATGGAAC
>CAMPBB010000119.1 GCA_946635125.1 uncultured Clostridia bacterium | reverse complement strand
ATTTTATTTTTGGGAAACAAGAAAAGGTTATGCCCTAGCAATTGGGCTTCTTCCAAAAATTTATGACCGCTGTTACAAAAAATGCAAAATAACTGCACCAAAAAATAGATTTAAAAATTTTGCACAAAAAGCATCTAGTTCAGTGTGTTGTGGACTTCTTAAAAAAATTTACGACTTTAAACCTGATGTGATTTATTGCTCACACTTTTATGCAGCGCTAGCCATAAGCGATTTAAGGCTTTGCTATAACATTCCTTCAAAAGTTATTGTTTCAAGCCTTGACTATGTGAACTCACCTTATTGGGAAGGTGCAACTGGCGTGGACTTTTTCACTCTTCCACACAAGGCTTTTATGGAAGAAAACATTAAAAACGGATTTAAAGAAAGCCAACTTGTTGTGACTGGCATTCCAGTTGACGAAAAATTTTATTTAACACAAGATAAAAAATTGGCAAAAAAACAACTTGGACTTGATGAAAACACTTTCACTGCAATTATAATGTTTGGGGGCGGTGAATGGGATGGGGCTTTTAGAATTTTTAAGATGCTTGTTTCTTCTTGCCAAAATGAAAAAATCCAAATTATTGTTTGCAACGGAAGAAACAAAAAATCATTTAAAAAAGTTGAACAAACAAAAGTTCCTGAAAACATAAAAGTTGTGAACCTTGGCTTTATAAATGAAATACAAAAATATATGGCAGCAGCCGACATTGCAGTAACAAAAGCTGGTGGCGTTAGCGTTACTGAAATGATTAACTCACAAGTTCCAATTCTTATTACACACAAAGTTTATGGACAAGAATTTTTTAACATGGAATTTTTGGTGAAATGTGGTGTTGCTGATGTTTTCAAAAATGAACAAGAACTTTTTTCTCTTGTGAAAAAATATCAAAACAAAGAAGTTGTGAAACAATATGAAAAAAATGTGAAAGAATTGAGAAAAAATGCAATTGTTGACATAAAAGAGCTGATTTTATCTCAAAGCAATGCAAAATTCGACCAAAGTTATATTGATTCAATTGACTACTCCACTGTTTTAAAAAATGTTCGAAAACAAATGAAAATAATGCACAAAAAACTAAAAAAAGAGCAAAAATAGGTTATCAATTTTGAAACCAACAAAAAAAACTCAACTTATTTCAGTTGAGTTTTTTTTAAATAATAATTGCCAAACATTATCCGTTATTTTTCTTTTAATTTTCTATAAACTATAATAAACTATGATAATCTCCTTCAACATACCCAAGTGCCTGCAAGTCTTGAACGGTATCTGGGAGGTCTTTTGCTTTAATATTATTGTAATTATAAGTGATTGACATCGTATTTTTAAGTTCCATATAAGTTCCAGTCCTTGTTGAACTATCAATTTTGATTATTGATCCATCTTTAATTTGAATTTGAGAATAAATTGGCTCATCAAATGAAAAATAGCAATTAATATAAGATATTCCATTATAAAGCCTTCCACCAGTTACATACGATAAAGCAATGTCCAAATTTGCAGTAATAGTATCAGAAAAGTTATCTGTATCAACTTCTCTATAATACTTTAATGTTTCGTTCCCTTCAATTGATGTTGTAACTGTATCAATGTAATAATATTTTGTTGTTGAAGTTGTTATATCAGTTAATTTTTTAATAACTTCGTCTACATTTATGTTGTTCTCTGGTCCAATAAAAAAAGTTTGATATATTTCTGTCTTGTCATTTGTGTTTATAAATGTTACATCCGCAGAGTTACCTTCACTAGAAATTAAAGCACCCCCAATGTAGGCTTTTTGATTGACAGATATTGTATAAGATTTTGTTTTTAAATCAGAAAAAGCTGATTGCAAAATGCTTGTTGCTAAATCCTTTGAGTACTCCATTGCAGCAGATGTATTTTGTTTTGTTGTGTCTGTGGAACATGCAGCACAACCCAGGCACAATATTGCACACAAAAATAAAGAAAAAACTGCTACAAAAAAACTTTCTATAAAACTTTTTACTTTTTTCATAATTTTTCTCCTTACACACTTGTAATACATTTTTAGTATATTATTATCGCTTCTCTCCTGTCAAGAAATATTTATATCAATTTAAAAAATTCTTATTTTTTCATTAAAGTTTTTATTTTATATGAAAAAAGAACCCCAAAAATTGAGTTCCTTTTTGCAAGTTTCTAAATTGATAGTCAATAATTTGCTCTTTTTTGTTCTCAACATTTTTCATTATTCTTTTTGGCTTTTACAAACAAAAACATTGGTCTATCTTGTTCGTATTTATATTTTTCTTTTAACTCCACTGCTTCTTTGCTTGCAAAAGAATCTTTTATTTCAAGAATTTGAAAACCATTTTTAACCAATGAATTAACAATGCTAGCATATGTTCTATGGTATTTTGTAACAGTTGTGTTATTCCAAATTTTTTCTCTTTTACCCTCATTTTGATAATCACTTAAAAGATAATATCTTTTCCCATTTAATTCAATATGCTTTGTTTGATTTTCATCATTATAAACAATTGCTGTTAAAAGTGGGTTTTCTTGTGAGAACAATAGTTCTCCATTAACTTTGAGTAGGTTGAAAATATCTTTAATAAGCCTGTTAAAATCTTCAACATAATGAAAAGCAAGAGAACTGTAAACAAAGTCAAATTTTTGTTTTATTTTTGCTATGTCTTCCATACCCATAACTTCATATGTTAAGTTGTTTAACCCATTAACCTTTTTTGCTTCATTTATCATGTTTTGAGATATATCAACAGCCAGCACTTTTTTCGCCCCATTTTCAACGAAAAATCGGTCCATATTCCCATCACCGCAACCAAGGTCTAAAATTGTTTTTCCAGCCAAATTTGGCATCATGGATTTAATGATTGGATTTTCGATTAAGTTGTTTGCGTTAACACTTTCACTTCTCATTTCTTGATAAGAATCAAAAAACTCTTTTGTGTCGTAAACATTTTTCATATAACACCCCCAAACATTTAAAACATGATAACATTAAACAACCAAAAAGTAAACAAAAAATCTTGCACTAATTTGCAAGATTTTTTTTGGAGCGAAAGACGGGACTCGAACCCGCGACCCTAACCTTGGCAAGGTTATGCTCTACCAACTGAGCCACTTTCGCATAGATAACAGGACTTTCGTCTTATTATAAAAATGGTGGGAGTTATAGGACTCGAACCTATGACCCTCTGCTTGTAAGGCAGATGCTCTAGCCAACTG
>CAMPBB010000118.1 GCA_946635125.1 uncultured Clostridia bacterium | reverse complement strand
TAACAATGGTTGGCTCGGGTGTTGGAGATATTGTTAAACTTATTGACCTAAAAAGCATTTTTTCTGAACTAACAAATCCTGTTGTTTTAATCCTTTTGGGCTTAGTGTTAACAATGATAATGCAAAGTTCATATCCAGTTATAGTTATTTTGATTTCATTTGTTTCAAACAATATAATGAGTTATATTGGTGCGTGTTATGTAATGCTTGGAAGTTTTATTGGTTCAGCTTTAACTTTTGTGTTGTTTATTGCGGGGTTCACCGAAGGGGCAAATGGCAGAAGAATTTTTGTATTTAATGTTGCTCACAGAGTTTTGATTGTCGTCATACTTGCATTGCTTATGATGATTCCAAATTGGGTTGATTTCATTCACTTTAACATTTGTGCAGAAATTCCAAGCATTTCAATTGTTGTCTTTAATATATTTATGTGTTTGTGCCCAATTATTTTGTTACCTTTTTCTTCACTAATTGCAAAATTGTTAACAAAAACAATAAAAGACGGAAAAACAAGAAATAAAAATCGCTTTGATTCTTTTGAAATTAGTGAAAAAGATTTAGTCAATAGGGTTGTTGCCTACACAGTTTTAAAAGATAATTTGCGAAAACTTTTGGACATTGAAATAAACTTAAATAACGAAATTGTTGGAAATTTCTTTTCAGACAAGAAACAGGAGTCTCATCAAAAAGATTTCCAAACGCTATCAAAAGCCATACGATTAACACATAATAACCTAATAAAAATATCAAGTCAGTTTATGGGAAAAGACCTTGAAAAAGTTGCAATCTTAACAAATATGTTGTTTAATATCTCACAATTATCAAAAGAAAACGAGCATTTGGAAAATGTTTATTTGGAAAACATAAAAGAAAATAAAGAAATTTATGAAAAGCAAAGCAAGTTTATTTTTGAATTAAAAGAAGCTTTAAAAGAAATGGGCGAAATTGTGAGCCAAGGCTTTAATGAAAAATTGTCTAAAAAACAAAGATTAACCCACTTGCAAGTTGTTTTTAAAACAAATGACATTTTAACAGTTAGGCGCAATCAATCTAAAAAAACTTTAACTCGAATTGATGATGTTAAAGACAACACATTCTTTTTAGACATTTTATATGAACTTGAAAACTTGCAACAAGAATATTTTGACATTGCAATAAAACTAATGTTATTGGAGGATTAAAAAAATGTTAAACAAACAAACAATAAAAGATTTAGATGTAAAGGGAAAAAGAGTATTGCTGAGAGTGGACTTTAATGTTCCACAAAACGAAAAAGGAAACATCACAAGTGACAAAAGAATTGTTGAAGAACTTCCAACAATTAACTATTTAATTGAACAGGGAGCAAAAATCATTATTTGTTCGCACCTTGGAAGGCCAGAGGGAAGAGAAGACCCAAAATACACTCTAAAACCAGTTGCAGAAAGACTGAAAAAACTGCTAAAAAAGCCAGTTTTATTTAATGGGAAAATTGTTGACCCAGAAACAAAAAAACTAATTAAAAACATGGAAGAGGGAGACATTTTGCTTTTGGAAAATTTAAGATTTGACAAAGGCGAAGAGGCAAACAGCAAAACATTTGCAAAAAAACTTGCATCTCTTGCAGACATTTTCTGTGATGATGCTTTTGGCGTTATGCACAGAGCTCACGCAAGCACTGTTGGTGTTACTGAATTTTTGCCAAGTTGCATTGGCTTTTTGGTTGAAAAAGAAATAAAAGCGTTTGACAAATTAACAACAAAGCCAAAAAAACCAGTTCTTGCAATTTTGGGTGGAGCAAAAATTAAGGACAAGATTAACCTTATAAACAACATCTTAAACTTTGCAAACAAGGTAATCATTGGTGGTGCGATGGCTTACACATTTTTATCTGCTCTTGGTTATGAGGTTGGAAAGTCTAGTGTTGAGGAAGACAAGGTTGCAATTGCAAAAATGATTTTGGATATTGCTGAAGAAAAAAATGTTAAAATTTTGTTGCCACAAGACCATGTTGTTGCTCAAGAGTTTACTTTTATGGCAGACAGCATCATAATTCCAACAAAGGCTTTTAAGGGTGGAGATATTGGAATGGACATTGGGCCAAGAACAATAAAACAATATAAATCCGAGATAAGCAGAGCAAGAACAATTTTCTGGAATGGACCAATGGGAGTTTTTGAGTTCAAAAAATTTGAAAAAGGAACAAAAGAAATTGCTGAAGCTGTTGCTCATTCAAGAGCCATAACAATTGTTGGCGGAGGAGATAGTGCAGCAGCCTTAAATAAATTTGACTTAGAAAAATATATCACACACATTTCAACGGGTGGCGGTGCCAGCCTTAAATATTTGGAAGGGCACGGGCTTGTTGGACTTAATGCAATAAATGATAAAATTGAGGTGTAAAGAATGAAATATATCTATGGTAACTGGAAAGAAAACAACACTTTAAGAGATGTTAACTTATTTATTAGTGAATTTAAAAAACAAAAAATGCCAAATGATGTTTGTTTTGGACTTGCAGTTCCTTATTTATATTTGCAAAAAATGAACAAAAAATTGCAAAAAAAATGTGAAATTGGCGTTCAAAATGTGAGTTTTTCCGAAAAAGGAGAGTTCACTGGCGAAATAAGTGCAAAAATGCTTTGTGATTTTAATTGCTCATTTTCTCTTGTTGGGCACAGTGAAAGAAGACAAAAATTTAAGGAAACAAACGAAGAAATAAATCAAAAAATGTTAAGATGTTTCGATTTTGGAATTATGCCAATTTTGTGCGTTGGAGAAACAAAGGAAGAAAAAGATGAAAACAAGACAAAAAAAGTTTTGAAGATGCAGTTAACAAAATGCTTAAAAGACATTCCAACTTCAAAAAAATTTATGGTTGCATATGAACCAGTTTGGGCAATTGGAACGGGAGTTACACCAAGCCCAAAAGATGTTGAAGAAAATGTTTCTTACATAAAAAAAGTTTTAAGTGAAAACATTAAAGTTAGTGGAATTTGTGTTTTGTATGGTGGAAGTGTTAATCCGCAAAATGCAAAAGAACTTTTAAACGGGAAAAGTGTTGATGGGGCGCTTGTTGGAGGGGCAAGCCTCAATGCAAAGAAATTTGTTGACATTGGAAAAAATTTACAGAACATTAGGAGATAAAAATGAAAACAAACAAAAAAGTTGTGGCAATAGTTTTAGATGGCTTTGGAATAAACAAAAGTCCCGAAGATAATCCGCTTTTTGTTGCAAATATGCCTTTTTATAAAAAACTT
>CAMPBB010000117.1 GCA_946635125.1 uncultured Clostridia bacterium | reverse complement strand
CAAAAAGCGTGAGGTTGAGGGCGGAACAATGGGCATCATTAACACCTTAAAAACCTTTAACATAACTTTTGACGAAGGTGAGGGATTTGGCGGAGAATATGGGCCTTACATCCAAAGCCAGCGTGAAGAGATTTACAAAACTTATGCAAAAGACCTTGTTAGGCAAGGAAAAGCCTATCCATGTTTTTGCTCAGCAGAAGATTTGGAACAAATGAGGCAAAGCCAAGAAAAAAACAAAGAAAACATGGGTTATTATGGAAAATATGCCAAGTGCAGAAATTTAAGTTATGAAGAAATTGAAGAAAAAATCAAGAGCGGACAAAAATTTGTTTTAAGATTTAAGTGCCCATATTGTGAAACAGACAAACTTGAAACAATAGACTTAATACGCGGAAAAAGGGTTATTCCTCAAAACATCAATGACGCTGTTATCATTAAGTCTAATGGGCTTCCACCATATAACCTTGCTCACGCAGTTGATGACCACTTAATGAAAACAACAACTGTTATTCGTGGAGATGAGTGGCTTCCATCACTTAGTGAACACCTTCAACTTTTTGAAGCGCTTGGGTTTAAGCCACCAAAATATGCTCACATTTCGCCAATTCAAAAACTTGATGAAAACGGAAACAGAAGAAAGTTAAGCAAAAGAAAAGACCCAGAAGCAAACATGGACTATTTTGATGAAAATGGTTATCCAGTAGGAGCTGTTTTAGATTATATTTTAACTCTTTTAAACAGTGATTTTGAAGAGTGGAGATTAAAAAACCCAAAAGAAAGCATTTTTAATTTTGATTTTTCATTAAAAAAGATGAGTGCAAGTGGTTCACTTTTTGACATCTTAAAATTAACCGACATAAGCAAAAACTATATTTCACATCTAAAAAACACAGAAGTTTATGAAATGGCATTAAAATGGGCTCAAAAATATGACGAAAAGCTTTTGAAAAGTTTGAGTGAAAACAAAGAATATTGGTTAAAACTTTTAAATATAGACAGAGAAATTGCAAAACCAAGAAAAGATTTGAGCCACTTTAAGGAATTATATGAGACATACGAATATATGTTTGATGAAAACTTTGATGGGAAAATTGCTTTTCCAGAAAGGTTTTCAACTGAAGACATTAAAAAAGTGTTAACACTTTATCCAAATTTTTATGATGAAACTGACGAACAACAACCTTGGTTTGAAAAAATCAAAGATTTGTCTGAACAAATTGGCTTTGCAAGAGAAGTTAAAATGTTTAAACAAAACCCAGAGGGCTTTAAGGGGCACTGCGGCGATGTTTCAACAATTTTAAGAATTGCAATAACGGGTAGAGAACAATCTCCAAACCTTTATGACATCTTTAAGCTTTTAGGCAAGAAAAGGCTTGAAGATAGGCTGAAAAAAGTTTTGCAAAATTTTAACTAATTTACAAAAAAGTTTTGTTTTTTTATTGACAAACATTAAAAATAATGTTATCATACTAAAGTTACAACAATAAAGTTTGATAACATTTGTGGGGGTATAGCTCAGCTGGCTAGAGCACCTGCCTTGCAAGCAGGGGGTCATCGGTTCGAATCCGATTATCTCCACCACTTTGGTATGGGATTGATTGTTTTAATGCAATCCCATATCATTTATGGGAGAATAGCTCAGCTGGTTAGAGCATCCGCCTGATAAGCGGAAGGTCGATGGTTCGAGTCCATTTTTTCCCACCAGCAAAAAAGAGGCGTTAGCCTTTTTTTTGTTCTAAGCGGATACCAGTTGATAGGTTTTGCTTTTGAGCCAACAAAAAAGAGGTTTTAGCCTCTTTTTTTGTTTTTTTAAAGACACTTGTTTTATTTTGTTTTACTGCAATACTTTTTTATGTTATACTGGTAAAAAATGTTTGGGGTGCTTTTATGAACAAATTTATGAAAATTGCCATAAAAGAGGCTGAAAAAGGAATTGAGTTATCTCATGGCGGACCTTTTGGTTCTGTTATTGTTAAAAACGGAAAAGTTATTGCAAAGGGGCATAACAGAGTTTTGACTAATTTAGACCCAACATGCCATGGCGAAATTGATGCAATAAGAAAAGCGTGCAAAAAACTAAAAACTCACAATTTGTCTGGATGTGAAATATACACAACAGGTTATCCTTGTTTGATGTGCTATGGGGCAATTTTGTGGGCAAACATTTCAAAAGTTTATTATGGCTGCAATGTTCTTGATGCACAAAAAATTGGTTTTAGAGACAATAAGTTTGAAAAGAGTTTTATTAGCAAACAAAAACTGTTGTGTGAAGAAATTGAAAGAGAAGAGTGTGTTAAGTTATTCAAAAAATATAAAATGATTGAAAATAAAGAAAACTATTAAAAGGAAAGACGATGTTCCAAATTTTTGAAAATGGCAACAAAAAAGCACAAGTGAGTTATCAAACTGTTCACAACTTTAATTTATTGAAGTCAAAGTTAACTGGAAAAGGTGTTAAAATTGGAATTATTGATTGGCTTTTTGGAGACGAAAATAGTTTCAATTTTGCTGGCAGAGTTGACTTAACAAAAAGTGGGTTTTTAAACAATTGTGAACACGGCTTTGTTATGGCAAGAACATTAAAAGAAATTGCACCAGATGCACTTATTTATGCAATTAACGGAATTAACAAAGAGATAATAAAAGATGACCAAAAAAGAGTGGAAATTTTGGAAAAATCAGTGTTGTTTGCAATTGAAAATGACATAAAAATTTTAACATATTCTCATGCAAAGATTACTGATGAAACTGCAAACAAAAAACTTGACAAAGTTTTGAAAATGGCGAGCAAAAATGGCATAATCACAATTTTTCTGCATTGTGAAAACAAACAAAACTTATGCCCAGTTTCAACAACTTACGCAGGTAAATTGAAAAGCAATTTCTTCAAAATTTTTGAATATGATTTTAGTTTTTTAAATCCCATTGCTTACAAAAAGTGGATTGAAAGCAACAAAACAGATAACACGCAATTTTTGTCGTGGTCATCAATGGCGGTTGTTTTGGCAGGCTTTGTTGCATTGATGCTTGAAAAACAACCAAAATTAACACAAAATGAAATCATAAGTTTTTTAAATGAAGGCAGCGAAAACAAAGTTGTTAATATAACAAAAACAATAAACTTAATGAAGAAATAGTAAAAAATAGAGCAAAGTCACTGACTTTTGAAACTTGCCAAATAAAAACACCCTAACTTTGAACAAGCTAGAGTGTTTTTATTTAAAACTTTTCAAGTGTTGGCTCT
>CAMPBB010000116.1 GCA_946635125.1 uncultured Clostridia bacterium | reverse complement strand
GGCGTGGGTTGTTGCTTGGGTCCGGACCACCATTTTTAACGGCGATTGCAATTTCTCGTCCGATTTTTGTAAACACGTTTCCGCGGGCAGCATCAGTTTTTGCTTTATCTCTTTTGATTGTTGCCCATTTACTATGTCCTGACATAATTTGTTAACCTCTCTTTTAATTTTGTTTGGAAGACAAAATATACATCAAAATGCCACTTGCAACGGCAACATTTAAAGACTCTACTTTATTCTTCATTGGAATGCTGAGTGATTTTAATGCAAAAGTTTTTATTTCATCACTTATGCCGTGAGCTTCGTTGCCCATAACAAGCCCCAATTGTTTTGGAACGCTTGTTACCTTAAAAACGCTCTCACCATCCATTTCAGCACAAAACATTTTGTGCTTTGTTAGTTTTTGGAAATCATCTAAACTAATATTCATAACTTTGCAGTCAAAAATTGTTCCCATTGTTGAACGAATAACTTTGTCGTTTCGAAAGTCAACACAATTTCTTGCATATATTTCACAAAAGCCGGAAGCCACAGCCGTTCTTATGATTGTTCCCATGTTGCCTGGGTCCGAAACGCCATCAAGCACCAAAAAATTGCCTTTTGGCATTGAAAACTCTTGCGGTTTTAACTCACAAGCAGCAATAATCCCTTGCGGTGAAACTGTTGAGCTTAATGCCTTAAAAGCACTTTCTCCCAAAAAATATGTTGGGCAAGAAAAATCTTCGTCCAAGTAAAAATTGGCAAAAACCGCTTTTAATGGAACATTTCTTGTTTCTGCTTCACTTATTAGTCTCATTCCTTCAAGCAAAACCATGTTCGTTTCTTTCACATATTTTGCTTGTTTTAATTTTGAAAACTCTTTTATTATTGGGTTTTCTTTACTTAATATTTTTTCCATAATTATTTACTTTTAACTGTTTTAACAAGTTCAGCAAATGCTTGTGGGTCAGTTGCAGCAATGTCTGCCAAAACCTTACGGTTAAGGTCAATGTTTGCTTTTTTAAGTCCACACATAAATGTGCTGTAATTGATGTCGTTAAGTCTGCAAGCTGCGTTAATTCTTGCAATCCACAAACTTCTCATGTTTCTCTTTTCAAGTTTTCTTCCAACATAAGCATAGTTTCCAGATTTCATAACTTGTTGTTTGGCAATTTTGAATTGCTTACTCTTTGCTCCAAAATAACCTTTTGCTTTCTTTAAGATTGCATTTCTTTTCTTGATTGCATGTGTTCCGTTCTTAATCCTCATGGTTATATTCCTCCTTATAGAGCGTTCTTGATTCTTGGAGCATCAGCTTTTGACACTAACTCTCCTTGGCGAAGACGCATTTTCCTTTTACTTGTTTTGTTTGTCATTTTGTGGCCAGCATATTGGCAACCACGCTTAATAACGCCGTTTTTGTTTACTCTAAAACGCTTCTTTGCGGCACTATTTGATTTCATTTTAGGCATAATTTTTTCTCCTTTATAAATTTATTTTGCATTTTTTGGGGCAAGCATCATTGTTATGATGGTTCCTGTTAACTGTGGCTTTTGGTCAACAACACAAAATTCTTGAACCATTTCATAAAATTTTTCCATGTTTGCAATTCCTTGGTGAGCAAATCCAGCAAGACGACCACGAACGCCTTTGATTAAAATTTTAACTTTTGCTCCGCTTTCCAAAAACTTTTTCACTTGTTTTGCTTTAAAAAGCATGTCGTGCTCTTCAATTCTCATTGAAAGTTCCATTGTTTTTGTGTCTATTGCTTTTTGCTTCTTCTTTGCTTCTTTTTCTTTTTTTTGTGCTTCGAACTTATATTTTCCATAGTTCATAATTCTGCACACTGGTGGGTTTGCGTTTGGTGAAATTTCAACCAAGTCAAGTCCACTTTCGTCTGCTTTTTGATTTGCTTCCTTTAATGACACAACTCCAAGTTGTTCACCCTCAGCTCCAAGCAAACGAACTGTTTGAGCTGTTATTTGCTCGTTAATTTTTAATTCTTTAATAATGTTATCCTCCAAAAAATATTTTCAACAAAAAAGAAGTGAGTAAAAACACATTACTCACCTCTAATTCATGGGCAAAACAATTTTGCCTACCATATTTAACCAATTCTGGGAATCCCGAATGGTGAGAAGTGAGCCTTCTTCTTTTTTGTTATGCACTGATTTTAACACAAAAAAAACATTTTTGCAAGTGTTTTTCTTAATTTTCTCTTTTTTCCACCCTGTTTCCAAACAATTCTTGCAAAAGTTTTGTGATGCTTTGGCTTGTTTTTCCGACAATAACAATGTTTTTGGGGGCAAATTCGATAATTTGATTTAATATGTTGTTTTGCTCCAAACAATCTGTTAAAAGCTCTTTTTTGTCCCCTGTTTGGGTAAAAATTTTGTGATTTGTTCCATCAATAATAATTTTGTCACACTTATAATCTAAATTTTCGATTAAAAATTTCAATAAATCCACAAAAGATTCGTTTTTTAAAAATATTTTTGAATTTTTGTTTGCCAAACAACACATTTCTTGCCACTTTTGTTTTAATAAAAACAACCTAAAATTTAAAAATGAACTTAAATTTAATTCTTTTGGGAAAAAAAGACTCCTAAAAACTATTTCTTTTTCAAGTTCAATGTCAAAATATGTGTAAACTTTCACAAAAGTTTCAAACAAAGATTCATCCTGCGTGTTTTTGCGTATGTTATTAAACAAGAAATTGTGTTTTAATTTCTCACATATTGCATCACACAAAACCTTTTTCAATTTTTTTTGCAATTTTTCTTTGAATGATTTTTTAACAGCGAAGCATAGTGTTAAAAAATCATTTTCAGTGCAAAGTGTTTTTATTCCGCCACATTCTTTTATTATATCAATTGTTTTTTCGTCAATATACTCCAAAACATTTTTGTTTGCTTTTTCAGCAGTCACGCAAAACTCCCACATATAAAACATTTCCTTTTTTGGTAATTTGTGCAAACAAAAAAATTATACTCATAAAAAGCAAGTTATGTTACAAAATACGGCAAAATAAAAAAGCCCAGTTAAACTAGGCTTCTTAATGTTGTAAGCTATTGCGTTTCTTAATAGTCTTTTTTGCACAATGCAAAATAGCTTTGTGGGTGTTGACAAACTGGACAAATTTTTGGAGCTGTTTTTGAAACAATTTTAAATCCACAATTTAGGCAAATCCAAACATTTTCTTCTGTTTTTGCAAACACTTCATTGTTTTCAATGTTCTTTAATAAAGCGTTAAACCTTTCTTCGTGT
>CAMPBB010000115.1 GCA_946635125.1 uncultured Clostridia bacterium | reverse complement strand
AGCCTATCTTTTGAATAGTTCTCATCCGAATGACCCGGGAAGGCTTGTTATACAACTGCTGATGAACATCCTTGCAGATGAGTCAAAACGTGATATAGCCATCGTATTATGCGGTTATAAAGAATTGATGGAAGAACTTTAATAAGAAAAAAACTGCTAGAATTTAGCAGTTTTTTTGTTTGCAAAATTTAATCTATAAAAAACGAATAAAAATTGAAATTTTCGGTTATTTTTGGCTATTATTCAAACTTTCAAGCTTAATTTTCTGTTCTTCTTCAAAAAGAGCGTCAATCATTGAGTCAATATCGCCGAGCATAAATTCGTTGATGTTATATTGACTAAGTCCAATTCTGTGATCAGTCACTCTTCCTTGTGGGAAGTTGTATGTTCGAATTCTTTCACTTCTGTCTCCAGTTCCAACTTGAGCCTTTCTTTCTTGTTGATGTTCCTTGATTGCTTTTTCCTCATAAAAGTCGTGAAGTTTTGCTTTCAAAATGTTTAATGCTTTTTCCCTGTTTTTGATTTGACTTCGTTCATCTTGGCAGGTTACAACCATTCCAGTTGGAATGTGGGTAAGGCGAACGGCACTGTCTGTTGTGTTAACTCCTTGTCCACCGCAACCTTGTGACCTAAAAGTGTCAACACGCAAATCTTTTTCATCAATTGTAATGTTTGTTTCTTCAAGTTGAGGAAGAACAGCAACGGTTACTGTTGAAGTGTGAACTCTCCCTTGTGATTCTGTTTCTGGAACTCTTTGAACTCTGTGAACTCCACTTTCAAATTTAAGACGCCTATAAGCGTTTTTGCCAGTGATAATCATAACAGCTTCTCGAATTCCGCCAACTTCGGTTTCGCTATATTCGGTTATTTCAACTTTCCAATTTTGTTTTTCAGCATATTTTTTATACATATTAAAAAGTTCAGCAGCAAAGAGAGAAGATTCATCTCCGCCAGCTCCACTTCGAACTTCAACAATAACAACCTTACTGTCGTCTTTGCTGTCTTTTGGAAGAAGAGCAAGTTTTATTTTGTTTTCAAGTTTTTCAAGCTTTTCTTTTTGTTCAGAAAGTTCAAGTTCTGCCATTTCTTTTAATTCTTGGTCATCTCCGCTCAAAAGTTCTTCTGTTGCTTTAATGCTGTTTAAAAGGGCAGAATATTCATCATAAAGCGTTGCATATTCCAAAAGTGAGTTTTGTTCTTTTGTGATTTCTTTCCACTTTTCCATGTCTGCAATAACTTCACTTTTGCATGACTCTTGAACCAAAAAATCATATCGGTTTTTAAGTTCTTTTAATTTCTCAATCATTTTTTATCTCCTTTTTGCAATAATAAATCTATCTTTTTTAAAATAATCTTGTAAAACAGAAATTTCCTTAAAATCGGTTGCTAACAAGTTTTTAATGCTTTCTGCTTCATCAAAGCCAATTTCCAAAGCAAGTGTCCCATTTTCTGTTAAGTAATTTTTTGCATTTTGGGCAATAATTTTGTAAAAATTAAGTCCATCATCGCCGCCATCTAAAGCCATTTTTGGCTCAAAATCCTTAACACTTTTGTCTAGCTTTTCAATTTCTTTTGTTTTAATATATGGTGGATTTGAAACAATAAGGTCAAATTTTCCTTTAATATTTTCAAACATATTGCTTTGCAAAACTTTGATTTGAACATTGTTTTCTTTCGCATTTTTTTGGGTGGTTTCAAGGCATAAAGGGCTAATATCAACGCACAAAACACTTGCGTTTAAGTTTTTTTGAAGTGAAATGCCAATAGCACCACTGCCACAACAAAGGTCCAAAATCCCCATGTTTTTTTTGTCTTTAAACTTGTTAACCAAAATGTCGCAAAGTTGCTCTGTTTCAGGCCTTGGAATCAAAGTGTTTTCGTTTACAAAAATTTTGCAATTTAAAAATGGAACAAATCCCAAAATATATGCAAGGGGCTTTCCACATTGAAGGCTCTTTAAATTGCTTTCAAGCTTTTGTTTTTCTTTTTCATTAAGAGGAAGAGCAATGTTTTCCACAAGCCACAATGCATCTCTTTTAAAGTTTTTGTCATTGAAACAAAAGCTTGGAAATAAATCTTTTAGTGTTTTAAAATCCATATTTTTTTCCTTTTTTAAAACAAAAAAATAGACGCTAAAAAATAGCATCTATTTTTTTCAAAAGTTGCTAGTTTGATTTTTTGTCTTCAAGATTGTATTTCTTGTTAAATTTCTCAACACGACCAGCTGCGTCAACAAGTTTTTGTTTACCAGTAAAAAATGGGTGGCATTTGTTGCAAATGTCAACTTTTAAAACTGTGTCTTTTGAATATGTTGATTTTGTTTCGAATTTCTCTCCACAAGCGCATTCAACAGTGATTGTGTGATATTTTGGGTGTATGTTTGCTTTCATTTTATATTACCTCACAAAAATAATGTAAGACTATTATACACTAGTTTTGTTGTCTTGTCAATAGAAAAAAACCATTTTATGCAAAAGTCAATCAATTTTTTGTTTGCTTTGGGCATATGTTCTTGCATAGTCATCAATATTTCCAGCCCCAAGGAACAAAATGGTGTCATCAACCTTTTTAACCTTGTTCAGTTTTTTGGTTAAAGTTTTTTCACTTGCTGAATAAAACACATCGCTTTTTCTTTTTTTTAATTCTCTAAACAAAGCATATCCACTTTTCCCCATAAAAGGTTTTTCCCGAGCACTGTAAGTTTTAAAGATAATAACTTTGTTGCAAAGATTAAAAGCACTTAAAAATTCGTTAAACAAATTTTTTGTTCTGGAATAGGTGTGTGGCTGAAAAACACAAATAAGGTTGTTTTTTGTTATGTTTTTCGTGGCTATAATTGTTTCCTTAATTTCAGTTGGGTGATGAGCATAATCTGTTATAATTAAGCCATTGTTGTTTTGTAAAATTTCAAAACGCCTTTTCGTGCTTTTAAATGTTTCAAGTTTTTCTTTTATTGTTTTTGCTGGCATTAACAGGGTGTGACAAAGAGCAAAAGCAGCCAAAGCGTTTAAAACATTAAATCTTCCAAAAACATTTAAACTTATTTGTGTGAGAAATTTTTGTTTTAGAAAAACATCAAAAGAATATTTACCATTTTTCTCTGTTATGTTGGTTGCGTAATATGTTGAATTATTATTTACTCCAAAAGAAAAAGAATGTTTATTTGCAAAAATATTGTCTTCAAAATTTAAAATTTTGTTGTCAAACACCACATTTTTTGTTGTTTTTCTTAAAAAACTTAAAAAAGTTTGCTTTAATTCGTTAAAATCTTTA
>CAMPBB010000114.1 GCA_946635125.1 uncultured Clostridia bacterium | reverse complement strand
TTTCCTCTTCATTTATTTCTTTTTCCATAAAGGTTTGATATTTCCCCTTTGTTAGTTCTTTTTCTACTGCAAAAAAAGGTGTTTCTTTTCGTTTAACTTTTTGTTTGTTGTGAAAAATTTTGTATGTATTATTTTCAATATATCCATAGTCTCCATCACACAAAGCAACAACTTTCTTTGTGCTTTTTTCAAAAGAATTTATGTCACTGCTAATAGCACAAAAACTACTGCCAATTCCAATTGTTAATGGGCTTTTTTTCTTTGCAAAAAAAATTTTTTCGCCAAAAGATTTTACAATTATTCCAAATGAATATGACCCCTTTATTTCATCTAGTGCTGTTTTAAAATTGCTTAAAAAGTTTTTCAAATCTTTTGATTCTTTTGTTTTTTCTGCCAGAAAATTGGCAAAAACTTCAGTGTCTGTTTGTGAATTTAGGGTTTTGTTTTTTAACATTTTTTTCATTTCCACAAAATTTTCAATAATTCCATTGTGAACCAAACAAACATTGCCATCTTGGCTTAAATGTGGATGGGCGTTTTCAATGCTCACTTTCCCATGAGTTGCCCATCTGGTGTGAGCGATTGCAATTTTTGAGTCTAAGTTTTTGTTTGTGAGTTTTTGCTTTAAATTATCAATTTTTCCAACAGCCTTAAAAACAAAAAGATTTCCATTATCAAAGCCAGAAAGCCCTGATGAGTCATAGCCTCGATATTCAAGTTTTTCCAAACACTTTAAAGCCATTTGTGGTGCATTTTTCCCAGCAAAACCAGTTATTCCGCACATTTGTTTCTCCTTTTTTGCTCCAAAAGTTTTATGCTATCAAAAACTTGCATTAAAAGTTTTTGCTTTTCTTTTGCTGTGCTTAAAAGAACAACTTTGCCAACACCTCTTCCCTTTTCTTTTAAAATACTATTAGCCCGTTTTGCAACAAAAGCATTTGCTTCATATGCTTTGCACTTCAAAATTTGCTCAATTTCATCTTTTAAAAGAGCATAATGAGTGCATCCCAAAACAACTGCATCAAACTTGCAACAAAATTTTTTTAGTGTTTTTTCAAGATATTTAACAATTTTTTGCCTATTAAACAAAATGTTTTCATCAACTAATTTTGCTAGATTCTTTGGCGAAAATATTGTTATGTTGCTTTTATTTTTTAAATAAAAACTATATTTCTTTGTTGCACTTGTGCACAACACCAAAACACGCTTTTTTCCGTCTTTTAAAGCCAAATTAACTGCCGGCTCACAGCCAACAATTGGAACGCCACAAGTTTTTCTTAACTCATCTATGCACACAGCAGTTGCCGTGTTGCAAGCAAGAACAATCATTTTTGGATGATATGTTTCAAGGCACCATGTTACTGTTTTTTTAACAATGCTTAATATTTGCGATTTGGACTTATTTCCATAAGGAGAGTTTGCAAAATCGGCAACATACAAAAAATCTTCACTTAAAAGTTCTCTTTTAAGACAAAACAAGGTTGTTAATCCGCCAATTCCGCTGTCTCAAACAAGTATTGGAAAGTTTTTCATACAGTTTAATATATGTTTTAATCAAAAAATTTGTTGACTTTTAAAGCACTTTTGCCCCATCTTTTAAAAAATTCCCTTTAATTTGGTGACCAAAAGTCAACTTTTACAAAAAAATGTTAAATATCTCTTGCAATGAACAAAATTTTATGTTACAATTTACTCATAATTGACGAAGGAGAGAAATAAATTGGCAAACATTAAATCACAAAAAAAGAGAATCGTTACAAACGAAATCGCTCACCAAAGAAACAAATCTAAAAAGAGCCGCATTGCCACTGAAGTTCGCAAATATAAAGAACTAATAACAAAAGGTGAATTTGAAAACGCTTCAAAAAGCCTTAACGACATTTTTAGTTTGATTGACAGAGCAAGACTTGATGGTGTTTATCATCAAAACACAGCAAGTTCAAAGAAATCTAAACTTGCAAAACTTTTAAGTGACGCACAAAAAGCTAGTGCAAAATAAAATAAAAGTTGCTTTAAAATTTTCAAGCAACTTTTTTGTTTTTAAGATGGTGATTTGATAGCAAAATAAACACTTTCTTTAAAAGTGAGGTATACTTATGAAACTTATTATTAACGCAGAAGATTTTGGGCTTTCAAAAAGCATCAACAAAGGAATTTGTGAAGGGCTTAAAGCTGGTTTTATTACAAGTGCCAGTTTGTTTGTTAACGCCCCATTCACCGATGATGCAGTGCGCCTTATTAAAGAAAACAACCTAACAAGCATTGGTGTTCATCTAAACCTGACTTATGGTAAGCCTGTTTTAAAACAAGAAGAAGTTAAAGGCTTAACAGAAAGTGATGGCTCTTTTCACTATATGTGCTCAATGCCATTTTACGCAAAATATGATGAAGTTAAAAAAGAATTAAAAGCACAAATTGAAAAATTTTTATCTTTTGGAATAAAACCAACTCACCTAGACTATCACCACTATTTTTATTCATCAAGTGAAGTTATGCAAGCATTTTTGGAACTAGCAAAAGAATATGATTTGCCAGTTAGGTCAATGACAGACAAAACAAGACAAATGGCAAACGATTTTGGCGTTAAAACAACAAACATGTTTTTAAGCGACTTCCACGAAAGTTACAGCGGGCCAACAAAACAAAAACTAATGGACATTGCCGCCTTTTTGAAAAACAAGAATGGCTCTTGCGAACTTATGACTCTGCCTGGATATATTGACGAGTTTACAGTAACTCAAACAAATTATTTAGGGCGTGAACAAGAACTTTTGTCACTGAAAGAAGCATTTTTAAGTGGCGTTTTTGATTGCCTTGAACTTGTTGACTTTTCAAAAATCTAAGATAATTGCAAAAATTTTATATAAAAAAGTTAAAAAAAACATAAAAAAAGAGTTAAATTTTTCACATTTAACTCTTTTTTGCTTCTATAGTTAGCAAAAAACACCAATTGTTTTGCGGGTGTGTTTTTGTCTTGATAAAGCATTTTTTTTCATGATTGTCATGTGTTATAAAAATACAAACACTAGGATTAGTATAAACATATCACAAATGTTTTCAAAAAATTTTTAAACTAGTTAATTTCCAAGTTAGAAATAATTTTTATGATATTTTTTCTGCTGTTATGATAGCGAATAACATCTTCCTCTTTTGAGCCAATCAAATGCATGCCATTGGCAGAATTATCTGAAATAAGCAAAAGCCCTGCCGCTTTTTTATTAAGCAATTTCATTGTTTTTAAAAATGTGGCAAATTCCATTTCAACAACCTTGGCACCCAACTCTTTAAA
>CAMPBB010000113.1 GCA_946635125.1 uncultured Clostridia bacterium | reverse complement strand
AAGCAAAAGAAATGGGACTTTACCCATATTTCCACTACCTTAACAGTGGCCAAGACATTGTTGTTAACATGGAGAATCACCGTGTTATCATGATTGGTTCAAACAACTATTTGGGACTCACAAGCCACCCAGAAGTTAAAAAAGCCAGCATGGAAGCCCTTGAAAAATATGGAACTGGTTGCTCTGGTTCAAGATTTTTGAATGGAACACTTGACCTTCACATGGAACTTGAACAAGAACTTGCAAAGTTTTTGGGAAAAGAAGATGTTGTGACTTTTTCAACTGGTTTTATGTCTAACCTTGGAATAATTTCTGCCATTGCTGGAAGAAATGATGTTATTGTTTGTGATAAAGAAAACCACGCCAGCATTTATGATGGTTGTAGGCTTAGTTACGCAAAAATGCTTAGATATGAACACAATGACATGCAAGATTTGGAAAGACAACTTCAATCAATCGACAAAGACAAGGGAATTTTGATTGTTACTGATGGAGTTTTCTCCATGGGTGGAGAACTTTGCAAACTTCCTGAAATTGTGGCTCTTAAAAAGAAATATGGCGCTCGCCTTATGATTGATGACGCTCATGGTTTTGGTGTTTTTGGTGAAGGCGGAAAAGGAACAGCTTCTCACTTTGGTTTAGATGATGAAGTTGACATTATTATGGGAACTTTTTCAAAATCTTTGGCATCTTTGGGTGGATTTATGGCATCCACACATGAAGTTTGCGAATATGTTAGACACAACTCTCGTCCATTCATCTTTGCCGCATCAATTCCACCTGCAAGTGTTGCCGCTGCCCTTGCAGCCCTAAGAGTTTTGGAAAAAGAACCTGATAGACCTAAAAAACTTTTGGAAATTTCAGATTATATGCGTCAGGCTTTGAGGAAAAGAAACATTCCAATTAGGCAAAGTGATGCTCCAATCATTCCAATTAACACATATGACGATTGGAGAACATTCTATGCCTGCAAGGAACTTTTTGACAAAGGCGTTTATGTTAACCCTTGCATCTCCCCATCTGTTCCAGTTGGTGAAGCAATTATTAGAACATCTTACACAGCAACCCACACAAAAGAACTTATGGATGAAGCAGCCGACATTATTCAAGAAGTTTTCAAAGCACTTCCAGATTGTGAATACTTTGAAAAACTCCGTGCTGAATATGAAGCAAAACAAGGAAAATAAAAAAATAAAAACAAAAACACAGCAAATTGCTGTGTTTTTTTGTTAAATTTTTTGCAAATTATAATAATTCCAAGCTTTTTCCAAAAGTGTGTTTAAACTCTGGACCAACTTCGCTTGCGAGTTTTAGTTCAAAAGAAATGTCTTCTTCTGTTATTGTTTTCATGATAACAGAGTCACCCAAAACATCACAAACAATATCTTTAACAGCACCCTGCCCTGCAACATCAAAGCAAGAAGCAATTCGAACAAGTATTGCCAAAAACTTAACTGCTTGCAAATCTTCATCGTTAACAATATCTTTGTGTTTAACCCACTCAGAAAGTGAAAACTCTTCACCAAACTGAGTTCCAGCAGCAAACGCTGCAATCACAATATCCTTGTGTGACGCTCCATAAATTTGAGAGTTTAAAACAACTTCCAAACAATCTTTTCTTGTGTTTGTGTGCCTTAGTCTTGACCCACTGTTATACATGTAACTTGCAATCTTTAATGGCTTAACATACATCCTTGGAAGTCTGTGCATAACTCTTAACTGTTTAAACAAAAGCATTGCAAGTTCAAAAACATGAAATCCATTCTTTTGATTTTGTTGATAAAATCTTTGATTTGCTTCCAAACTGTAACCCAAAAGGTCTTGAAGAGGCTTTTCTTGAGTTATTGGAACGCAATGTGAAAACAACATTCCAAGTGATATTCCAGAAGTTGAAATGCAAAAACCAGTAATTTCATACTTTTTCATTAAAGCTGCAACAATTGCCATTCCACTAACAATTGAGCCAACAGATTTTTTTGAAACACCTTTAATTCTTGAATCTTTGTCAAGTTTTAAGTCTGTTATTGCGTTATACACATTCTTAAAATCATTTTGTTCCATTTTGTAGTTATGTGGCATGTCTAGAGAATATTTTTTTCCTTTCCTTGAAACCTTTCCAATTGTTTCAAATATTTCTCCAGCACCAATAACCTGAATGTCGGCAATATCTAGATCACCAAACCAGTTTGCTGGACCAAGTTGCTTTAACATAAAGTCCTTAACAACTTCGGCTTGAGACTTGAAATCCCCACCTTCCATGAAAAGTTTGCACAAGTTTTCGTAACCAAATGGAATTGTTTGACTTCCAACAATTTGCCTGCGAATATAACCAATAATTCTTGTTTGTTCTTCTTCAACAAACAAAACAAGCCCTTTGGAAATGTCTAACGAGTTCACCGTTGCTGTGTGAATTAGTGAAATTTCTTCGTCTTGCCCTAAAAGTCTAAACTTAAAGCCAGAAGCAAGTTCCATTTCATCCAAAAAACCATAGTGATTTTTTGCTGCTCTTAAATCACAAGTTGCATATGCCAAACTTTTTTTAATTCCAAAGCTGTCACAAAGCCTGCGATACATTTTTATCACTTCTTTGCAGTGAGCAACTTGAGTTGGCTTAATAAAACCATCTCTTTCAATATCTTCATGCAGAAGAAGTTCTTCCTTAAATTCATCATATATTTCAAATGATTCTTGTGCGTGATAGGCAAGCACAAGTTTCACATGATATGGAGAAATCTCAACAAGAGCTATTTTTTCAATTTCTTGTTTCAAACAATTCTTTTCTTGTTCTTCCATAAATCATATTCCTTATTAATCTTCAATTTTTATTGCACCCATAGGGCAAATTGATTCGCAAGTGTGGCACTTAATGCAGATGTTTTTGTCAATCACTGCCTTTCCGTCAGCGCCAATTTTTATTGCTCCAACAGGACATGCTGAAGCACATGCCCCACACCCTATGCATTTTTCTTTATCTACCATAACTTCCTCCTTCATTTTTTTGCACTATAACACAAGTGTTCACTATTGTCAATAGCATATTTTAAAAAATTTGCATTATATCTTCAAAATCTTTCACTATATGCCATTTTTTTGACATTTTGACCTTGTTTAGTGCTTTCCTATTTTGCCAGTATTATAGCACAAAATAGGCAATTTGTCAACAAAATTATATTTTTAAAAAATTGCTAAAAAGTTCTTGCAATTTCACAAAATTTGTTATATAATAATTGTATGCGGTCGTGGCGGAATTGGTAGACGCGCAAGACTAAGGATCTTGTGGCTGTAAAGCTGTG
>CAMPBB010000112.1 GCA_946635125.1 uncultured Clostridia bacterium | reverse complement strand
AAATGGGAGCAAAGATTAAAAAAAGTTTTTTGTGCTTTAGCATTTTGTTGCTAACACTTTTGTTCGGATTTTTTGGTTGTGGAGATGTTTATAAAAACATGAAAATTTCAGTGGATACAACTGAAATTGTTTTGTATTTAAATGGAGATGAAGATGAGCCTTCTTCAAAAGAAATAAAAGCAACCATTTCTGGAGTTAAAGATAAAAAGGTTGTTAAAGAAGTTGAAGTTGTTTTTGACGATGAAAAAATTGCATCAGCTGGTGCGATTTCATATTCTGGCAATGAAGTTTCAATAACAATTTATGCCTCAGCGCCAGGTGTGACAAACATGAGAGTTAAAGTCGTTGACAACAGTAAGAGAGTTTTTAGTGAAGAAATAAGAGTTGAGGTTATTGAAAAGGTTGAAGAAATTGATGTGTCAAATGTTGTTGCAACAGCAATAAAGGGGCAATCAGTTGACCTTTTAAACTTGGAAGGAATCAATTTCTCCCCATCAAAAACAGGAGAAACAGAACTTGAATTTTATTTCCCAAATGGAACGGGCAGCGGTGTTGACTTAAATGCCTATGGTCAAATTATCGACAAACATATTTTTGTTCCCTCACAAACAGCACCAAATGGGTTTTGCCCAGTTTTGGTTAAAAGTTCAAAACTTAGTGGTTTTAATGAAAATTCCCCACTTCAAAAAACATTTAGTGTTTTGGTGCTTGATGCCTTTGGTGAAGATGACATAATCTTTTCAAAATATTCAAAAAAAGAAAGCAAGTTTGAAACAATTGAAAATGAATTAACTTTAATTTCAAACTATGTTGACAAATCTTCTCTCCCAGAAGGAACGCCAGTTAGTGTTGAAGAAGAGGTTATGGTTGACATAAAAAATGGTTTGAGCACAAACTTAAAAGACTTTTATAAGTTTGAAATATCTTATCTTGAAGAGAGCCAAAAAGGTGTTGCAAAAATTGACTTAAAACAAGATGATTACATAAATGTGTTTAAACTTATTCCAAATCAAACTGGAATGGCAATCCTAAAAATAAAAGTATCAATTGAAAAAGATAAAAAAATTTATTATTCACAAACGAAACTTGTTAACCTTTTTGTTAAAAACATTGTAACAAAAATGGAAATAACAACTGAAGACCAAACTGTTGTTTATGACATCGATGAAGAAACAATAAATTTTGCAAGCATTGGAGTTTTTGAAACAAGCAGTTATGTTTTAAGTGAAGAGAGCATTGGAGGAAGTTTTGTTGAAGCAAAAAACTTAACTCAAGGTGTTGGAGAAGTTTCTTACAAAGTGTTGCTTAAAAGCAAAGGGACTTTAAGTGATGGAACAGAAATCAATCAAGATGCTTTTTCACAATATATAAAAATATCAGATGGAACAAATTTTGTTAAGTTTGGAGAAGATGGAATAGATTTTAAAAATGGCAAAAAGTTTTATGTTTCATATGACAGAGAAATGCTTAATAGTGATGCTCAAAACTTGTCTTCATTTAGTTTGATTGTTGTTGCAAATTATGCTGATGGTTTAAAAAGGCTGGAAGCTGAAATTAAGTGTTCAGTGTTTAAAGGCGTTGAAGAGTTTGGCTTTGTTGTGGATGAAGATGTTATAACAGAAAACAACAAAGAATTTAATGTTGAGTTCAAGGCAAAAGACAACATTAACCTTCCTTTGATATCTCAAAGGTTTGATGAAAGTGTTTTAACCTTAAAAAATATTGCCTACAAACTTGAAGATGATGGCATAACTGAAAACAAAAAAGTTGTTGTTGCAACATTTGAGGCAAAAGCTCTTGGTGTGACAAACATAAGGTTTGTTGAAAAATACACAAATCAAGCAATCATAAAAGATGTTTTTGTTGTTGTTCCAACAAAAGATGTTGTTTTGAGCGTTGACAATAATGATGCAGCAATTGCCTTTTCTTCGCAAGATGGTTTAAAAACAAATGCTGTTATTGTTGCTTCTGGGGCAAAATTTAACATTGATTTGTTGTGCGTTGATGAAGAAAACAACGAAATTCAAGATGCAACAATTCAAAACATAACTCTTGAACTCGTGGACGAAAGAACAATCATAAGTGCAGAAAAATCAAGAGCAAGTGTTGCAAACAAAAACATTTTGATTGAAACAAGCTTTGTTAATTACACAGAAAACATTCAAGACGCATCTTATGATAATTTTGCAACCATTATTGCCCACATCACTTTCTATGATTATGATGCAGAAAATCTTGTAAGGAAAGAAAGCGTTCAAGAATTAAAACTTGGAACATACAAAAAACTTGTTGATTTCAGTTTTGGCAATGGTGTTAGAACAAGATATGAAGAAGTGTTTGACAGTGAATATTTAAGCATTGAAAACGCTGAGAAAAAAGGCGTTGGCTACATAGAGGTTATTCCATATTTTGAAAAGGCACATGGTTCAAGTTATGATTATTATCTTGAAAATCTTTCTTTCCCAGAAGGGGTTTTGCAAGATGAATGGAAAATTGAATATATTGGTTTTGATGAAAACCCAACAGAGCCAATTTTGATGGAAACATTTAAGGGCATAAAAGTTTCAGCAAAAGGAGCAATTGGAAGCCATCAAGAAGAAATTGTTGTTCAGTTTGTTGTAAAAGAGTTTAACACAGTTTATGCCATTGCGTGTCACATAAGGTGCAGGGCTCCATCAGTTCAAATTGAAGATGTTGAACTGTTTGATGAGGAACTTTATCTTGAAGATTGGCAAAGTGCATATAACACAGCAGAAATAAAAACATCAACAAGCCCAGTTTCAGTTTTTGACAAAGGGTTAAGTTACATTGTTATAAAAGAAACAGATGTGAAAGATGTTGTGCTTGTTTGTGATAATTCAGTAGATGAACTTATTCCTCGTTTTGGAGAGTCTAGTGATTCAAGAATTGGAATTGTTAGAGTGGGTAACGAAATTTTTGCAAAATGCAATCAAAGACCAGAAGATGGGGCAAGTTATTATGTTGTTGTTATTCCAAGTTATCTTGTAAACTTTAAGTTAGCCGATTTTGAAGTGAGCGAATATAAACAAAAAATATTGAATGTTATCAACCAAAACCTTGTTGAAAGTGACCAGCATGGTGTTTGCAAAAAAATTGCAATCAATGTGTCTGGCGGTGAAGAAAGTTTGCCATACAAAATTGCAACAAGCCAAGACTTTGAAAACATGTTAACAGGTTCAAAAAATGCAGAAAACAAATTCTTTGAATTAACAGCCGACATAAACTATTCATCAACTTGGGGAAGCCGCAAGTTTAATGCAAATCTTATTTCAACTCAAAGGCATTCAATAAATGGAA
>CAMPBB010000111.1 GCA_946635125.1 uncultured Clostridia bacterium | reverse complement strand
TTCAACAATTTATTATCAAGCAAATAATTTTGTTGCTGGTGACCACATTGTTGTATGTAGAGCTGATTGGATTAACAAATATACTGCATTATTTCTCAAAACAATTTTAGAAAAAGAAAGATATAGATATAGTTATGGCAGGGCTTTTAAAATGGATTTAATTAAATCAACAATTGTCAAATTACCTACAAAAAACGATAAGCCAGATTGGGAATATATGGAGAATTATATAAAATCTTTGCCTTATGGAGATAGAATCTAGTCGTTTTACTTTGGCTTGGCTCCGCCAAGTGAAACTGATAACCCCTAGTGGAATTATCAGTTTTTATTTTAAGGGGGTATATATGGAATTTCATTTAAGAAAATTAGATTTATCTATGGGTGAAAAAGAATATGAAATGTTTCAGGATATTCCAGCAAAAGAAAATGGTTCAACAAATTTATGTTTTGGAATACCTTTTGAAAATTTCAAATCATTTCTTGAAAGTCAAATGGCAAGAGAGTTTAATAAAATTAGTGAATTTGATACTCCAACAATAGTTTTTATTGCTTATATAAATTCCAAGCCTATCGGTTATTTTGGGGTTAGGACAAAAATAAACAAACAATGGAAAAAGTGGAGTGGAAATATATATTATGCAATTAGAAAAACAGAAAGAAACAAACATTATGCAACAAAATTTCTTAAACTTACTTTTGAAGAATGCCAAAAACTTGGCATGAAAGTTGTTTATCTTCAATCAGCTGAGGGGAATATTGCATCACAGAAAGTTATTGAGAATAACAATTGCATTTTAATAAAAGATGATGGAACGAGATATTATAAAAAAGTTTTATAGACATTCATCTTTTCTTTTAAGAGAATCTAATTAAATAAAAAATAGCTTTGAGTGATTCTCAAAGCTATTTTTGTTAATTTAATAGAACCATGTTTGCACTTGGAACGAAAAAGCAATAAGTGCTGTCATAAAGCAAAAATGTTTGTTTTTTTTGTGCACAAGTTTTGTGCTTGCCTATTGAAAAACAATCAAGTGTGTGATATAATAAATAAGGATAAAAGGAGTTTTTTATGGCAAACAAGGCGCAAAAGAAACTTGAAATACAAAAATTTGTTGAAGGCGAACACATTTTGGCTCTCAACGAAAGTTTGGGCAGAAATATTCCATATGAAGAACTAGATGAAAAAGTTTTAAACAAAAGGGATTACTATAAACATAAGAGAAATCCAAATCATATGGAAATTGATTTGACAGAAAAAGTATGTAAAATGCCAAGTGATTATATGCTTTCAAACATTCCAGTTTTGTGTGAAAAAAGAAGCATGCAAGATTATCACTTTAACTATTCAAATGAGCAACTTAAAAATATGTGCAAAACTCCAAAAGTTATCATAGATAAATTTTGCAGCAGTTTTGTCACTTCATCTGGAATTATTCAAAGAACCAGTTTTTATCTTATTGCACCAAATGCACAACAAAACATTCCACAACTTTATAGGCTTAGCATAACAACAAGCAAGGATGATGAAGAGCATTATAACATTAGCATGCACGCAATTGTTGGTGGAAAGGTTGATGGTTGGCTTTTCTTGGGAAGGCTTGACAACGACACGGTTGAGCCTCACAAAATTGCTGAAACTGAATACACTCCAAAAGAATTAAAAAGCCACAATGCAGCCAAAATTGAATGTTTTTCTTCTATTGATAGAAAGGTTAGGGAAAATGCAAAAGTTTCTCGAAGCGAAAAACTTCCAGACATTTATTCCATACCTTTTCCACATATGCACAAGCCAGACACTCACTACAAAGTGGGTGAAGATATTGAAAGATGTTTGCCAAAGTTTATGAAAAATTGTGTTAATAAATCTTTTGAAGAAAATGTTGCTTATTTTATGGAAAGATTTAATGTTTATGAACACCCACATTTTAGGAAAGCAAACATGCTTTTAAGTGATGTTATCAAGGAAGAAAAGAAAACAATAAACAACACAGATGAAATAACTGCAAAAGAGGTTATGCAAGAGCTTTATGTGCGTGGGAATCTTGCTGAAAAAGTGTCAACAAAAGAGTTGAAAAGTAAGCCTCAAAAGCAAAAGAGAAGAGAGCCTAAAAAACTGGCATATATTCAAAATAAAGAAAGATACATAAGCTAAAAGGGATTTTAGCTTTTTTTATTTGACAAATTTTTAACAAAAAGGTATTCTTAAAACTGAAAGGGGGATTAAAGTTATGAAATTTATTGGAGCAATTAGCTCAGTGATTGCTGGAATTATGGCAATTGTTGGATTGAGTTTAACTTGTTTCTCAAACATTTTGTTTAATTACAGTGGTTGGGACTTAATCAAATTAGATGGAGAGGCAACTGGTCTTGTTTTGTTTAAGATTTTTGCAATTGCTGGTTTGGCTCTAGGAATCCTACTTATTTTGTATGGACTATTCCTACTGCTTATTGACTTAAAAGTTGTAAAAATTAAATCAAAACTTAATTTTTACATGATTAACAACGTTTTGCTTACTATATTTGTTATTTGTGCTCTTCTTGCATTTATTGGTGCTTGGGTAATGAAAGGTGATGCTTACTTCTCTGATCATGCAAGCATTGGCGTTGGAACATGGCTTATGCTTATCATTCCTGCTGTGCTATGTTTGTGCAGCTGGCTTTTCTCAAGAAAACAAAGCAAAAAATAAAAAATAAAAAAATAAAAAACTCTGTTGGGAAACAGGGTTTTTTATTTTTCTATTTTCACAAGTTTTTTGTTTTTGAATTCATAAAATGTTTGTTCTTTTAACAAAGTTAATCCAAGCTTTTTTGCTTGTTCAAACACTTGGCGTGAGCAGTGCACGGCAAAAAGCGTTTTATCTGGGAATTCCTTTTTAAGCATTGTGTAGCCCTCAACGCCCATATGAGCATAGTTATCTTTTTCAGATGAAACATCACAAATTGCAGTGTTGCACTTTTCAATGAATGATTTCAGGTTGTTGTCATAAATGCTGTCTCCAGTGTAGCCCAAAACGCCATCTTTTGTTTTGATTAAATAGCCAACATCACGCAAATTTCCATGAATGAGTTTGTGGCATGAAACTTCCATATCATCAACAACAAATTTTTCATTAAAAGTTTTTATTTCCTTTAACTCAATTTTGCTTTTCCAATCCACTTTTCCACTATACACATGATTTGGAATAAGAAACTTTATGATTTTCTTTAATCCCTTTGGACCAATGATGGTTAGTTTTTTAGGCGTTTTTGCATAGTTGTTCAAAACCTGAGCAATATATGGGGTTATCCCAAACAAATGGTCTGTGTGAAAGTGGGTGAG
>CAMPBB010000110.1 GCA_946635125.1 uncultured Clostridia bacterium | reverse complement strand
TTTTGATATTTGGTGAATTTATATTATAATATAACAAGATTTTTTACATTATGTTGAGGAGAAAAATATGGCAAAAGATGTTATTTTGTTTTTAGACACAGGAATTGATGATGCAACAGCCCTTCTTTTGGCAATTGCAGACAAAAAAATAAATATAAAAGCAATTGTTGCAAGCCGTGGGAATGTTGGCACAAAGCAAGTTGCAAAAAACACACTTTCAGTTTTGGAATTTGTTGAAAAAACAGACATTCCAGTTTTTATGGGCTCAAAAAATTTTTATGGAAAAACAAAATTTAATATTTGGAAAGGTCACGGAAAAAACGGCATCGGGGATTATCCATTTATGAAACCCAAAATCAAGGCACAATCATTTAAAAAGTTTTTAAAGTTTTTTGATGGACTTGAAAAAAAGGTTAGCATTTTGGCAATGTGCCCTTTAACCAATCTTGCTCGTTTAATTAAAAAAGCAAATGCAAAAGAAAAAATCGAGGCACTTTATCTTCAAAACGGAATGCTTGAAGACCCAAAATATAAATCATTTAACATTGCATGTGACCCAAAAGCGGCTGAGGTTGTTTTTAATGCTGGGCTTAAAATTGTTTTGTGTCCGTCTGATATGGGGCATAGGGCATATTTAAATAAAACAGATGTGAAGAAACTTGAAAAAATGAACAAAACTGGAAAAATGCTTGAATTTATTTATCGTTCTTATCGTGATAGAGTTTGCAAAAACAATGTTGCAACGCATGACAGTTGCTTGATTTATTGTTTTAGCCACAAAGAAAGTTTTTCTTGGCAAAACGCCAACATAAAAATTGACTATGTTGATAAGATTGGAATTTTGCATTTTAAGTTTGATGGTAAAGCAAAAGAAGCCAAACTTTGCACTGAAATAAACATTCCAGAGTTTAAAAAATACTTTTTTGAAGCGATTAAATCTTTTAATTAGTTTACAAATTTTGTTTTTTATTTTATAATAAAAAAAATATTAAAGGAGAAAAAAATGACCTGGGCAGAAATTTGGGAAAGAATCCAACAATTTTTTGCAACAAGCGGAATGAACATTGTCAAAGCTCTTCTGTTGTGGATTATTGGTTACATTGTTGTTAGGCTTTTGATTGTTGTGATTAAGAAAATTTTGCATAGAAGCAAAATGGATAAAGTTGCACAAGGATTTATTGTTAGCATCATAAGATTTATTTTGCATATTGTGCTGATTATAATGGTGTTGCAAGCACTTGGCGTTGAGATAACAGGAATTGTTGCCGCTCTTGCAACTGCTGGACTTGCTGTGAGCCTTGCTCTTCAAGATAGCCTTAAAAATGTTGCAAGTGGAGTTATTCTTTTAATTAACAAGCCATTCAAAGAAGGGGACTTTATTAGCGTTGCTGGTGTTGAAGGAAAAGTTAAGAACATAAAAATTTTCACAACAGCACTCTTAACTTTTGACAACAAACTTGTTGTTCTTCCAAACTCTTCTGTTGTTAACAATCCATTAACCAATTATTCAAACAGAAAAACAAGGCGTGTTGATTTCACTTTTTCAGTTGCTTATGAAAGTGACATCGACCTTGTTAAAAAAGTTGTGACAGATGTTATGAAAAGTGACGGAAGAGTTCTTTTGGAACCAAAACCTTTCTGTTCAATAAGAAACTTTAATGAAAGCAGTGTTGACTTGTTCTCTTACTGCTGGTGTGATGCAAACGATTATTGGGATGTTTTGTATTATGTGTATGACAATGTGTTCAATGAATTCAAACGAAACAAAATTTCAATTCCATATAAGCAGGTTGAAGTTAGAATGAGAGAAGATAAAGTTGTTATGCCAATAAGACAAGAGCATCTGCAAGAAAGAAAAGAAAAACAAAGGAACACAGAAAAAATTCAATCACTAGACAACTTCTTCGATAAACTTGAAGATGGAGAAATTGATGCAAAGAAATTAAAAGAGCAAAGAAAACAAGAAAAATTGCAAAAGAAAGCATTAAAAGAGAAAAGAAAAGAAGAAAAACAAAACAAAAAAAGCAAGAAATAATTCTTGCTTTTTTGTTTTAAATGTTTGCGTATAAAACATTTAATGCGTATATAAAAGTTGTATGAAACAAAAATTTGCGTATATTTATTTTTGTTTTACATTATTTTGCTTTTTTTGCAGTTGTTTTTGCAGCAGCTTTTTTGGCTACAGGCTTTTTAGCTGGAGCTTTTGCTGCTGGCTTTTTAGCAGCAGCTGGCTTTTTTGCAGCTGTTTTAGCTGGGGCTTTTGCAGCAGCTTTTGCTGGAGCTTTTGCAGCAGGTTTTTTAGCTGCTGTTTTAGCAGGAGCTTTTTTAGCTGCTGGTTTTACTGCAGCTTTTGTTGTTTTTGTTGCTGGCTTTTTAGCAGCAGCTTTTGCTGGAGCTTTAGCAGCAGGTTTTTTGGCTGGAGCTTTTGCAGCAGCCTTTGTTGTTTTTGCAGCAGGTTTTGCTGCAGCTTTAGCAGCAGGTTTTGCTGCTGTTTTCTTTGTTGTTTTTTTGGTTTCCATAACCGCCTCCGTTGTAATTTTTTTAATTTGTTTGTTTAGGCTTGAATTTGTTTTTTTGCCTTGAATTTTTTTCATTTCCGCAACTGATTGTGTGGTGATTGCTTCAATCATTGGTTCAAGAGTTTTTTCGTCAACATCATCAACAGTGTTTTCTTTGATGATTTCTTCAAACAATGTTTTTTCTTGTTTTGAAAGCATCTTGTTCCAGTCAATAATTGAAAACTCCAAATCAGAAATGAGGAAATAACTTTGTGTGGTGTCGCCAGTTTTTTGTTCTTCTTTAATTTGCTTGATGATTTGTTTTTTGGCAACAAGCAAATCTTCATCACTCAAAAGTTTTGGGCTTAATTCTTTTAAGCATTCAAAGCTTTCAAGTCTTGAAGTGTGAAGCCAATCATCTTCTTCAAGCAAAAATTCTTTCACTTGTTTTAAGTTTGCAGAAGTGAAGAAGTTCTTTTTAAAGTATGCTTCAACAAAGTAAACAAGGCTGGAAGTGAGCTCAGATTTTCCATATGTCACTTTGTTTTTCTTGGCTTCTTCAAAAACTTTAATGGCAACATCAAACAGATTTTTAATTGTTGTTTTGTTTTCAATGTCAAATTCTGAAATTAAAATTGAAAGGTCCAAACTGTCCAAAAGCATGTCCACAACAATTTCGGAATAAAGTTTGCTTGTCATCGCCATTTCAATTGTTCGTGGTTTGAAATTTGATTTCAAGACATCCATGTTATGCATCACACGGCATTCCTTTTGTGTGAGCAGACCTGTTTTTTCCAGTTCGTTGATTGTATGGCCGTTGC
>CAMPBB010000109.1 GCA_946635125.1 uncultured Clostridia bacterium | reverse complement strand
AAAATTATTTAAAAACACTTGAAAATGAAGATGATTACATTCAAAATCTTGAAGCAGTTGTGCCTGTTTCAATGGAAAGCAAGTTTTAAACAAAAAAAGCACTTTTTGGTGCTTTTTATTTTATCTCATCAAAATTTTCTGTGATGCTTTTTTCATCGATTACAAAACTTTTGTTAGGGCCAGTTTTTAAATAAATGTGACTGTTGCAAAAAACTTGAAGTTTATTAAAAAACTTGTTTGTTTCTTCATCACTTTTGTAAACTCCACCAAACAATGTTATTGTTCCACCCTGTTTTGAGTTAATCCCAGTTGCCAGAAGTTTTTTAATTTCAATTTGAGTTCTTTTAAAGTTTTCTTCACTTTGTTCAAAAAAACAATCATAAGCACTGTTTGCAGAAACAAGACTATCAACAATAAGACAGACATCTTCCCCAATTTCGCAAAGCCTTTTGGCTCTTTCCACTCCAAGATTTAACAAATAAACTTGCCTAAATGGTGTGACATCAAAATTGCAAAACAAATATTCAATGTTGTCATCTTCATAAATTGCTTTTTCTTCTGGTCGTTTATCCAAAGCAATCACAATTGTTTTTAAACATTTTTTTGAAAACTTTGAGATTTCACTTAAAAAACTGGTGCAAGTTGAGGCTTCTTCAGCCAAAACAAAAACTCTTTGTCCCTTTCCAATAACTTTTTTCTCTTTCAAGTTTTCAAGTGATTTTTGTTCCCAAAAAGGAATTGCTGTTTCTGTGTTTTTTGCATCAAAAATTTTTGCTGAATCATAACAGCGTCTAAAATCACTAATTGATTTTCTGTTAATTTCAAAAATATCATCAACAACTTTGTTTCCATCTAAATTAACAAACACATCACACAAAAGTTCGTCACCTGTTTTTATGTTAAATGTTGAAATAAATTCACTTTTAATGTAGGCAATGTTGTTTTCCAAAACTTTGTTTAAGCCTCCAATGTGAAGAGCCCCTGTTCCATTTGGTTCAACAAAAACAACTCCCAAAGTTTTTTGAGGTTTGTTTTCTTCTTTTGAATAAAAAGTGGCATCTTTCATGCAAACTTTTAACTCATCAACAAAGTTCACACTAATGTTTGGGTCCAAAAATTCTCCCAAAGTCCAAGAAAATTGTGTTTTGGCTTTTTTGGGTAATGAAAAATCTGCACCACTTTCAAACTGCAACACAGATTTTGGCGGTCTTCCCTTTTTGTTTTTTGGAACAAAAGGTGAAATTTGACCACTGGCAACTTGAATTATTTTTTCAATCAAGTCGTCTTTTTTGTAAGTTGTTGGCAAGTGAACACCAACATCACGAGCAATATCTCTTAATTGGAAAATTCCAAATTTGCTCAAATTATCTTTCGTATACTTTTTGTCTTCCATCTAAAACCTCATTTTTTTCATTTTAACATAAAAAAAATTGTTTGTAAACTTTTTACGCAAAAAATGCAAAAGCATAAATTATCATATTTTTCATCAAAAAAGCCATTTGCGTTTTGCAATTTTAAACAAGCAGACTGCCATTTTGAGTTGAAACAACTTTTAAGATTTTTTCTTCATTTAATGTGTTTGCGTTAATGTAAACATAATAAATGCTTTCATCCCCATAACACTTAAATTCCCACGCAAGAGTTTCGCCTTTTAGTTCATTTGGAATAACACACAAGTTGCACGAAATTTCTTCCAAGTTTTTTGATAATTTCTCTCTTGCCTTGCTTTCAGTGTGTTTTGCTGTTAGGTTTTTTCTTTCAGTGTGATTATATGCCCAACTGCTTGCTTCAAAACCAATCACATCACCAGACTGCCTGCAAACCTTAACTTTAATCATGTCTGGATAAAAAATTATGCCATCTTTAACATAACACAAATTGCAGTAAACACAGCTGTTGTTATCTTCACTCCAAACAATTTTTGTGTTTGAAAAACCAAGTTTTTCTGCAAAAGAAGATGCAATAAATTCACAATCCAAAATTGATTTTTTAACTTCTTCAAATTTGTTTTCTTTGTAATAACTTAATATAAGGCCACCCTTTTTTGTGATTTGAACATAACCGTTTAAACCATCTTTTTCAAGACTGAAATTATAGGTTTCAAAATCTTTTGATGTTGTTTTTCCATCAAAACTTACCAAATAACCATCAAAAATTGAGCAAACCTTTGCCTTTGCTTCTTCAAGTGTTAACTCTTTTTCTTCAATGCCCAAAACTTGTTTTTGCTCCAATGAGTCGCTAAACGGACCATCATAAATTAAAGTTGGATATTTCACAATGTCATCAAACATTAGGTTAAACTTTCCACCAAAATCCTTATTTGCGTTACTTTTTATGTGGTCAACAATAAAATAACTTCCATTTATAGTTTTTGAAAATCCTTTTAATTCATCATTTATTTTTGTTGAACTAGCATATAACTGTTTGCATTGTGACAAATCTTCTTCACTTAAATTATTCCCATTTTCCAAATTTTGCTTTAATGAAAAGGCAAATCCTCCCAATTGATTTAAAAATTTGTGGGTGTTTAAAAGTGAAGTGTGGTCAAGCGGAAGGCTTGACAAATCATTTGATGCCGCCTGGCAAAGTGACACAAGTTCGGTTAAGTATTTTTCTTGCATATTTGTTGAGTTTGAGTGATTTAATTTTGAAAGCGTTGTTTCAATGTTGTTTGTTTCATCACTTAAACTATAAAAACTGTTTTCATAAGTTGCGTTTAGCATGTTTTTATAACTGTTTGCTTTATTGTTTAACACTCCAATATATGTTAACAAAAACGCAAACAAAATTGTTAAAACAACACTTGTGATGCTTATGATGATTTTACTTTTTTTCGTCATTTTTTTCTCCTTATATTGCAAATTTATGGTTGCCAATTGTCACCAAAACAGTTCTTGACCATATCCACGAACTTGTTGCTGTTTTTGGATTATAATAATAAAGTGCTCCATATGTTGGGTCCCAGCCATTTAGTGCATCTCTTGCTGCATTATAAGCAGACTGGTTGGGCTCTAACTTTATTTGTCCGTCATTAACTGCCGTAAAGGCATAAGGCTGATATATAACACCTGAAATTGTGTTTGGAAATTTTGAACTTGCAACACGATTTAAGATAACAGCACCAATTGCAACTTGCCCCACATAAGGTTCTCCTCTTGCTTCTGCGTGAATGCACTTTGCCAAAAGATAAACATCATTGCTGTTTTGCGATGAACTGGTGTTTTTTGATGACGAACCAGCGTTTAAAGTCATTCCAAGGGCTGCTGCTGTTTTCTTTCCAACAATTCCATCTGCTGTTAATCCATTTTTCTTTTGAAATTTTTTCACTGCATCTTTTGT
>CAMPBB010000108.1 GCA_946635125.1 uncultured Clostridia bacterium | reverse complement strand
ACAAAAAATACTTTACAAAACTATTGGCGTTTTATCATGATAAAATTTGATTAAGTAATAAAAACAGCCAACAATGGCTGTTTTTTTGTTGTTTTTTTTATTTTTTTGCAATTTTTGAATAAATTATTTTGCAAATGCTTAAGCGTTTTGTTTTTCGCGATATTTTGTGATTGCACGTTTATCGTGGTCTAAAATAATTTTCCTAAGCCTAATGCTCTTTGGTGTTACTTCCAAAAGTTCATCATCATTTAAAAATTCAATACATTTTTCCAAACTCATTTGTTTTGGAGGAATCAAATTTAGTGCATCATCAGCAGCAGCTGAACGCATGTTTGTTAAGTGCTTTTTCTTGCACACATTGATAACCAAGTCATTCCCTTTTGGATTTTCACCAACAATCATTCCACCATAAACCTTATCGCCAGGGCTTACAAAAAGAGTTCCTCTTTCTTGTGCATTTGCTAGCCCATATCCAACACACTCACCTTGTTCATGAGCAACAAGAGCTCCACAATTTCTTCTTTCAATTTCACCTTTATAATAATCATAACCATAGTGAACACTGCTCATAATTCCTTCACCTCTGGTGTCTGTTAAAAGTTCAGATTTATATCCAAACAAACCTCTGCTTGGAATTAAGAATTCAAGCTTTGTTCTTGAGCCTTGTTGTTTCATGTTTGTAAGTTCTCCTTTCCTAAGGCCCATTTTGCTCATAACACTTCCAACACAATCTTCTGGAACATCAACAACAAGTTTGTCTATTGGTTCCATTTTTCTGCCATTTTCATCATATTTAAACAAAACTTTTGGCATTGAAACTTGGAATTCATAACCTTCTCTTCTCATGTTTTCAATCAAAATTGAAAGGTGCATCTCTCCCCTTCCACGAACACGGAAAGCATCGGCTTTGTCGGTGTCTTCAACTTTTAAGGAAAGGTCTTTCACAGTTTCTTTGTAAAGCCTTGCTCTTAAATGTCTGCTGGTAACAAACTTTCCTTCTGTTCCAGCAAAAGGGCTGTCGTTAACCATAAATGTCATTTCAACACTTGGCTCACTGATTTTCACAAACTCAAGAGGAGTTATGTTTTCTTGGTCACAAATTGTGTCACCAATCATAATATCTCCAAGACCAGCAACACAAACAATGTCTCCAGCCTCTGCTTCAGCAACTTCAACTTTTTTCATTCCATCAAAACAAAAAAGTTGTTGAACTCTAAGTTTTTGAACTTTTTCTGGACTAAAATAGTTTGTTATTGCAACAGTTTGACCAACTTTGATTTTTCCGTTTTCAATCTTACCAACTGCAAGTTTCCCCAAAAAGTCGCTGTGTTCAGTGTTTGACACAAGCATTTGAAGAGGTTTTTCTTCGTCTCCTTGTGGGGGATTTATGTGGCTAACAATTTCTTCAAAAAGTGGCACCATGTTTTGCCCTAATTCATTTTTGTTTTTTGAAGCCACTCCAAGCCTTGCACTTGCATACAAAATTGGACTGTTTAACTGGTCGTCATTTGCGTTAAGGTCAAACAAAAGTTCCAATATTTCATCTTCAACTTCATCAATTCTTTTGTCCGGGCGGTCAATCTTGTTTATAACAATGATAACCTTCAAGTTTAATGCCAACGCTTTTTCAAGAACAAACCTTGTTTGAGGCATTGGTCCTTCAAAAGCATCAACAACGAGCAAAACTCCGTCAACCATTTTAAGGGCTCTTTCAACTTCTCCTCCAAAATCGGCGTGACCTGGTGTGTCTATCACATTAAACTTATAGTCTTTATAGTGAATTGCCGCATTTTTTGCAAGTATTGTTATTCCTCTTTCACGCTCGAGGTCGTTTGAGTCCATAACCCTATCCAAAACTTCTTGGTTTTCCCTAAAAACACCACCTTGTTTTAAAAGTTCGTTAACAAGGCTTGTTTTACCGTGGTCAACATGGGCAATTATTGCAATGTTTCTAATTTTTTCTTTATTCATAAATATCTTTTCATTTCTCCCAAAATTATGTTAATTTTTAAAATAATAACATTATTTTAACATATTTATTAAAAAAAGTAAATGTTGTTTTAAAAAAAATTTTAATTTCCAACAAAAACAAAATGTTAGTAAAGAAATATTTTTCTAAATTTGCTTGATTTTTTTTGATAACAAATTATATAATGTGAAAAAACAAGGGGTGAAAATATGGCATCAAAAGCAAAAAGCACAAAACAACTTGACACAATTGGTGGAACAGAAACACGAAAAGAAATAAAAAACAGATTAAGCCGTGTTATTGGAACAATGAATGGAATTAAAAAAATGGTTGAAGACGGCATTGGCTGTGATGAAATTTTAATTCAACTCTCAGCTGCTGTGAATGCAACAAAAAGTGTTGCAAACTTTGTTCTTTTAAATCACATGCAAAATTATGTTGCAAATGAAATTGAAAACGGAAACAAAGAAAAAGCCATCAAAGACGCAGTTTCTTACTTTAAAAGATTTGAATAAAAAAGCACCACTTTTTGTGGTGTTTTTTTAAAGCATTTTGAGAATCCAAAAAACATATGGGAGCATTTTGTGAAGAGGCTTTAAGTGCTTGTTTTTCTTTATAAACACAAGTCCATCTTGTGCAATTTGTTTGAGTCTTTTTTTCATGGCTTTATCTTTGCTTTTTGCTTTCCACGCATTCAAAAGTTGTCTCATTGCCAAAAGTGATTTTAAAGACAACACAGAATTCAAAACTTCTTCATCTTCTTTTGATTTTTTTGCCATCAAGTCGCAAGCATCCAAAACAGTTAACTTTCTTTTGTTAAAACCTGTTGTTGTTATGCTCCCATCTCGAATAATGTAATGATATAACTCTTTGTTTGAAAAAACTGCCGTTTTGCAATTTTGCATAATTAAAAAGCAGAACAACAAATCTTCTCCATAGTGAACATTTTCATTAAAAGAAATGTTTTTTAAAGTGCTTGTTTTAAAAAGTTTAGCGTAAACTGTTCCACAAAACTTTTTGTAAGAAAGCATTTCCATAATTGCCTCACGCCCTTCAAATATGGTTTCTTCTTTCCTTTTTTCGTTTTTCTTGCTTAACAAAACTTTCTTGTTTTCTTTATGCTTGCTTCTAGAGCATATTGAAATGTCTGCTTTATGTTTTTCAATCAGTGAAACAAGAACTTTTAAATAATCACTTTCAACATAGTCATCACAATCAACAAAAGTGAAATATTCAGATTTTACTTTTTTTAATAAATCGCTTCTTGCTTTTGCTATATTTTTTTCATTTTTTGTGACAAAAACTTCAATATTTTTGTTGTTTTTTGCATATTCTTCCAAAATTTCTGCTGTTTTATCTGTTGACCCATTGTT
>CAMPBB010000107.1 GCA_946635125.1 uncultured Clostridia bacterium | reverse complement strand
ATATATCCAGACTTTGTTGGACACACAATTCAAGTTCACAACGGTCGTAAGTTTATCCCTGTTTATTGTTCAGTGGAAATGGTTGGACACAAGCTTGGAGAGTTCGCTCCAACTCGTTTGTTCAAAGCACACTCTGGCTCTAAAGTGGCTGGAAAAACTAACTAAGGTGAGGTGTTGTTATGGCTAAAAGAATGAAAGAAAAAGCTGCAAAAATTAGTGAAATGCGTGACAAACGCCCACAAGCAACAGCAAAATATTTAAGAATAAGTCCACCAAAAGTTAGAATTGTTTTGGACCTTATTAGAGGACAAGATTATTTCACAGCTCTTGGAATACTTAAATCAACTCCAAAAGCAGCAAGTGAACTTATTATAAAAGTTTTGGAAAGTGCTGGAGCAAATGCAGAAAACAATTTAAACATGAGTAAGTCTGACCTTTATGTTGCAGAATGTTTTGCAAACGATGGTCAAACACTTAAAAGATATTGGTATCGTTCACACGGAAGTGCAGACATGCTAAGAAAAAGAACAAGCCACATCACAATCATTTTGGATGAAAAGAAAGATGATGTTGTTGTGACAAAACCAAAAGAAAAGAAAGCTGAAAACAAAGAAGTTAAAGCTGAAACAAAGGCTGAAAAGCCAAAAAAGGTCGAAGAAACAAAAAGTGAAAAAGCACAAACACAAGAAGGAGGCAAATAATTATGGGGCAGAAAGTAAATCCACATGGTTTTAGAGTTGGAATTGTTAAAGATTGGGACACAACATGGTTTGCAAGCAAAAAAGACTTTGCAGACAACCTAATTGAAGACAACAAAATTCGTGAGTTTATTAAAAAGCAATATAAAGATGCATCTGTTTCTCGTGTTTTGATTGAAAGAACACAAGGAAATCAAGGAAAGATTGTTGTTAACATCTTAACAGCAAGACCTGGTGTTATTATTGGTCAAAAAGGTGCTGGAATTGACTCACTTAGAAAGTCTTTGAACAAAATTGTTAAGGGAAAAGATTTAACTCTTAACATTAAAGAAATCAAAAATCCAGATGCTGACGCAAATGTTATTGCTGAGCAAATTGCTCAACAAATTGAAAAGCGTGTTCTTGTTAAGAGAGCAATCAAAAGTTCACTTCAAAAAGTTATGAAAACTGGCGTTGAAGGTTGCAAGATTATGGTTAAAGGAAGAATCAACGGAGCAGAAATTGCAAGAAGTGAAAAATTTGCACAAGGATCAGTTCCACTTCACACATTAAGAGCAAACATAGACTATGGTTTCTGTGAAGCTCACACAACATATGGTGTGCTTGGAGTTAAAGTTTGGATTTATAAGGGCGAAATTCTTGAAAAGAAACAAACCCCAAAACAAGGGGGTGAGCAATAATGTTAATGCCAAAGAGAACAAAATATAGAAAAATGCAAAGAGGAAGAATGACTGGAAGAGAAACTCGTGGCAACAGAATTGCAAACGGAGAATTTGGCTTGGTTGCATTGGAGCCTGCTTGGATTAAATCAAATCAAATCGAAGCAACTCGTATTGCAATGACAAGATATATGAACCGTGTTGGAAGAGTTTGGGTTAACATTTTCCCTCACAAATCCTACACCAAAAAGCCTTTGGAAACCCGTATGGGAAAAGGTAAAGGAAACCTTGAAGGTTGGGTTGCTGTTGTTAGACCTGGAAGAGTTTTATTTGAAATTTCTGGAATTGGCGAGGATGTTGCAAAAGAAGCATTAAGACTTGCTAGCCACAAATTGCCAATTAAAACAAAGTTTTACACAAAAGCAGATTTAGATGCTGAGGTTGATGCTCGTCTTGCAGGAAAGAAAGCAGCACAAGAAAAGAAAGTTGAAGAAGTTAAGGAAGGAGGAAATGAATAATGAAATCAAAAGATTTTAGAGATATGTCAAACGACGAATTAAACAGCAAACTTAAAGAACTAAAAACAGAACATTTCAATCTTCGTTTCTCTCACGCAACTGGGCAACTTTCAAACCCAATGATGCTTAATAATGTTAAAAAGGACATCGCAAGAGTTCTAACAATATTAAGAGAAAGAGAATTAAAAGAGAAAAAGGCTAACTAAGGAGGTAACGAAACATGGAAGTAGTAAGAAATCATAGAAAAACAAGAGTTGGCGTTGTAGTTAGTAATGCAATGGACAAAACAATTGTTGTTGCAATCCAAAACAATGTTCGTCATCCTCTTTATAACAAAATCGTGAAAATGACCAAAAAGCTCAAAGTTCACGATGAAAACAATGAGTGTAATGTTGGTGATAAGGTCGAAATCGCCGAAACTCGTCACCTTTCTAAGGACAAATACTTTAGATTGGTTAAAGTAATCGAAAAAGCGAAATAATCAAAGGAGTAATATTATGATTAAACCTCAAACAAGATTAAAAGTTGCCGACAACACAGGTGCAAAAGTTTTAATGTGCATTCGTGTTTTGGGTGGTTCTTTTAGAAAATCTGGTAACATTGGTGACATCATCGTTGGAACTGTTAAAAACGCCATTCCAGGTGGAACAGTTAAAAAGGGTGATGTTGTTAAAGCTGTTGTTATTAGAACAAACCGTGGTGTTAGAAGAGCGGATGGAAGTAGTATTAAATTTGATGACAACGCTTGTGTGATTATCGACAAAGACAAACAACCAAAGGGAACTCGTGTCTTTGGTCCTATTGCAAGGGAGCTTCGTGACAGAGGATTTATGAAAATAATTTCTCTAGCAAACGAAGTTCTATAAGGAGAGTGGCTTATGAACAGTAATTTAAGAACAGGCGACACAGTTGTTGTGATTGCAGGAAAAGATAAAGGAAAACAAGGCAAAATTATTGCAAGCAACGCTGAAACTCACAGAGTAACCGTTGCTGGCGTTAATGTTGTTAAAAAGCACAGAAAGCCACGCTCACAAACAGACAAGGGTGGAATCAAAAGTGAAGAAGCTCCAATCGATGTTTCAAATGTTTTAATTGTTTGCCCATCATGTGGAAAACCAACAAGAATTGGACACATGCTTGACAGCAATGGCAAGAAGCACAGAATGTGCAAGAAATGCAACAAAACAATGGACGGAGAAGTTAGAGCAAAAACAGTTAAACAAACAAAAGAATCAGCAAAAACTGAAGTAAAAGAAACAAAGGAAACAGCAAAAACTTCAGCAAAACCAGCTCAAAAGGTTCAAAAAGCTGAAAAAGCCCCTCAAAAGGCTAAAAACACTAGTGTAGCTACAAAAGCTAAGGTCGACACTAATGCTGTAAAGAGGAAAACACCTCAAGCAAAGCAAGCTGCAAAATAGTTTGGAGGAAAAATAGTGGAAAACAAAGAAGTTAAAACAAACGAAAAACCTCGTTTAGCAAAATTTT
>CAMPBB010000106.1 GCA_946635125.1 uncultured Clostridia bacterium | reverse complement strand
TGCCAACAGGTTTTAATTCAAGAATTAAGGCAGAAGTTTATTATGTTTCAACAAAACAAATTGTTGGGCAAAAATGGGGAACTCAAAACCCAGTTATGATGAGAGATGGTGACTTTGGAAATGTTAGAATAAGAGCATATGGGGTGTATAGTTACAAAGTTGATGATGCAAAACTTTTTATGGAAGAAGTTTTTGGCTCAAATGGAGTGTTTTTGGCAGAAGAAATGAACACACAACTTAAACCAATTTTGGTTCAAGGAATGAGTGATGCTGTTGCTGAAAGCAAAATTTCAGCACTTGATTTGGCAGCAAATTACAAAGAGTTTTCACAAAAAGTTATTGAGTGTTCTCAAAAAGAGTTTGCTTCACTTGGTTTGAAGCTAACAGGCATGGTGATTGAAAACATTTCTCTTCCAGAAGAAGTTGAAAAAGCTTTGGACGAAAGAACAAAAATGGGCGTTATGGAAGACAAAATGGGAACATTCACGCAATATCAAGCAGCAAAAGCTCTTCGTGATGCGGCTCAAAACCCAAGCAGCGGAAATTTGGCTGGAATTGGAGTTGGACTTGGTGCAGGTGTTTCAATGGGGCAAACTTTTGCTGGTGCTCTTGCAACAGAAAACAAACCAAAAGAAAAAAAAGCAGTTTGCGCAAAGTGTGGTGCACAAATAAAGCAAGGAGCAAAGTTCTGCCCTGAGTGCGGAGAAAAGCAATTTGTTTCTTGCCCACAGTGCGGAGCAGAGTTAAAGCCTCAAGACAAGTTTTGCCCTGAGTGTGGGCAATCATTAAAAACAACTTGCCCAAAGTGTGGAACTGAACTAAGAAAAAATGCAAAGTTCTGCCCAGAATGTGGAGAAAAAGTAAACAATGGATAACAAAAAGCAGTTAAAAAGTGTTTCTTTTAAGTGCAAGGGTTGTGGAAGTGACTTAAAGTTTGACCCAACTTCTCAAAACTTGAAATGTTTGAGTTGCGGGAACATTCAAAAACTGGAAAAAAAGAGCGACTTTGCAAAACATGACATAAGTGAGATAAAACAAGGAGAACATCAAAAGTGGAAAGACACTCAAAAGGTGTTAAAGTGTGAAACTTGTGGAGCAGAAATAATTCTTCATGGGCTTGAATTTTCTGGCGTTTGCCCATATTGTAATTCTTCATATGTCACGCAAAAAGATTGCTTGCCAGACATTGTTCCAGATGCTGTGATTCCGTTTTGTTTTGATGAGGTTGAGGCTGAAAAAAGATTTAAAAACCAACTTAAACGAAAGTTTTATGTGCCAATGTCTTGCAAGAAAAATGTGAAGCCGCAAAACATTAAAGGAGTTTACATTCCAGCATTTTCGTTTGACGCAAACATAAAAGCAAAATATAGTGGAACTTTAAGAACAACAAACAATGAAAATGAAGTGCAATATTTTAACATAAGTGGAACTCACAGCAAAGTTTGCCATGATGTTTTAATTGAAAACAGCAGCAAAATAACTCAAAAAAGTTTAAAGAAAATTTTGCCATACAACATGGAGTTCTCCATAAAGTTTTTGGAAGGGTTTGTTATGGGGTATGTTGTTGAACATTATGAAGATGCGTTTAACGATTGCTTAAAGGCAGCACAAGAAGAAATGAAAGAAAAAGTTAAAAGAGAAATATTGTCACAATATTCATATGACAGTGTTAGAGAGTTTTCAATGAAATGTGATTTTTCAAATCAAAAATATCAGTATAACATTGTGCCAATTTATCAAATGAACTTTTCACATAAAAACAAAAATTATAATGTTATAATGAATGGTCAAACTGGAAAGATTGGCGGAAAATTCCCAGTAAGCATTTTTAAAGTTTTGTTAACCATTTTTGGTTGGATTTTAATAATTGCTTTGATTGTTTATCTAACAACAATAAGTTAAAAAGGAGAAAAAATATGAACATAATTCAAAAAGGTAAAAGACAACTAATCATTTTAAGCATAATTATTCTTATTTTGTCAATTGGATTTATTGCTGGAGCGGTTGTTTTAATTGTTAGCGGTGCAATGGACATTGCAGCATCAAAAGATGTTTTAAAAATTGTTTTAAAAATGGTGTTTGGAGTTATTTTGTTCTTTGTTGGGGCTGTTGGTCTTGCTTTGGGCATTATAATGCTTTGGACTGGTGGTTCAATTAAAGCAAAGTTTGGAAACATTGCTGAATTAAACACATTAAATGGAACAGTTAACATGAAAAAATGCCCAAAATGTGGTTCACAAATTGCAGAAAATGATGATTTTTGTGGGGTTTGTGGAAAACATTTGGAAGAAAACATAAAGTGCCCACATTGTGGAAAACAAACAGAAAGTGGCAAAAAATACTGCGTGCACTGTGGCAAAAAAATTGAAAAATAACAAAAGCCTAACAATAGGCTTTTTTTATTTTTGTTAAAAGATGAAAATATTAAAAAACTATTGTTTTTTATGGTGAAAAATGTTACAATATATCATATTATATTTAAACAAAATTTTATCACATAAACATAAAAATATGTGATAAAATAATTTTTAGGAGATTATTTATGAGAAAAAGTTTAAGTTTTTTGCTGATAATTCCTTTTTTTGCTGTTTTTGTGCTTTCTTGCTTGTTTATTCCAAAAATTGGTGGGCAAAAAAATCTTAGTTTTGATGATTTTGTTAGTGCTTACAATGAGATGACTTCTCAAAACAACATTTTGGATGGTTATGAGGAAAAGAAAATTGATTATCAAAACACAAAAGTTATTGATGGGCAAAATGCTGTTGAAGCAAGTGCCTTTTTTGCTGTTTGTGATGATGAATTAAAACTTGATAGTGCTGTTTTGGAAGAAGCAAGTGCTTTAAGTGTTGGCGTAACAAAAAACAATGTTTTGAAAAACAAGTTTGGAGAAACTTTTGCTCTTTCAAAAGTTTTTACGCAAGATGAAAAAACATTTTTGCCAGTAAAAGATTTGGAAGAAAAACTTGGTTACACTTTTTCTTATGAAGATGAGAGCATAACAGTTGTTAACACTTTTGAAACAAAAAGATTGATTGTTAATGCTTTGGATAGTGTTCAAAACTTTGGTGCAATCAAAAGTGCCAGAAACGAAAACACATTTGTCTTTCAATACAAAACAGAAAGTGAAACAAAAAATGCCTTTGAAAAAATAAAAGGTTTAAAAAATGTGCTAAGTGTTGAGCCTGATTCGGTTGTAAGGGTTGATGAATTTGAAACTTTTGGGCAAACAGATTCTTTCTCTTACACTTCATGGGGAGCAGAAGCAATGCATGTTGATGCCTATTCAAACTTTTTGCTCACAAAGAAAGCAGAGTCTGAATTAAAAACAGTTTATGTTGCTGTTTTAGACAGTGGAATAGACACTGACCACCCATGGTTTAGCGGAAGAGTTGACTTATCA
>CAMPBB010000105.1 GCA_946635125.1 uncultured Clostridia bacterium | reverse complement strand
AGAAGAAAAAATTTCATATTTAACAACATCATGCCTTCCATTAAAACAAATCACAACAACATATTTTGAACTTGAAAAAGTTTTGGTCTCACAAAATTTTGAAGAAAACAAAGAAAAAGTTTGTTCACAGGCAAAACTTCTTTGTTGGGAACAAATTAAAGGCGATGAACAAATTTTGGAAGAAAAAACAGAAATAAATTTTATGTCTAACATATATTTTGTTACACACTATATTAAAATAAAGGAAAAAATAAGTTGAAATTTAAATTAGATTTAGAAAACAAAACAAATTGCAGCCTTGCAAACCAAAAACTTCTTTCAAAAGTTGGAAAAGAAGTCTTGCGTGTTTTTGGTCAAAGCAAAGCACAAATTTCATTAACAGTTTTTTATGTTGATGAAAATGAAATAAAAGATATTAACAAAAATTATCGCAATAAGGACAAGGAAACTGATGTTATTAGTTTTAGACTTATAAAAAATCCAAACAACCTTCCACTAATAAAAGAACATTTTCCACTCGACTTTGACCCAGCAACAAAAACAATTTATTTGGGCGAAATCTTTATTTGTGAAGAAGTTGCAAAAAAACAGGCAAAAGAGTTTGGAAATTCACCATTTCGTGAAGGCGTTGAACTTTTTGTTCACGGTCTACTTCACATTTTGGGTTGCGACCACCACGAAGAAAATGAAACAAAAATCATGAAAGGCTTTGAAGAGCAAATGATAACTTACCTAAACAAACAAAAAATTATGTAAAAAGGATAAAAATTATGGAATTTCATTCAGGTTTTGTTGCAGTTGTTGGAAAACCAAATGTTGGAAAATCAACTCTTATTAACTCTATTATTGGGAAAAAAGTGTCAATTGTGTCGCCAAAGCCACAAACAACAAGAAATAAGATTTTTGGAATTTGGAACACCGAAGACACACAAGTTGTTTTTGTTGACACACCAGGAATTCACAAAGGCCCAACTGTTTTAGATAAATATATGCAAAAAAGCGTTGAAAGTGCAACACAAGATGTTAATCTGCTTTTGTATGTTTTGGATGGAAGCAAACCTTTTCAAAAAAATGAGTTAAACCTTTTGAGTGAATATTGCTCCCACTCATATCCAGTTTTTGCCGTTGTTAACAAAGTTGACCTAACAAACTATGAAAAACTTTTTCCAGAACTAAACAAATTAAACTCAATTGAAAAATTAAAAGATGTTTTTTGCATCTCTGCCCTAAACAGCAAAAATCTTGAACCATTAAAAGAAAATATTAAAAAATATATGACCGATAACATTGAATATTTTTCAAAAGATGAAATAACAGATAAGTCTTTTGGATTTATGGCGGCAGAAGCAATCCGAGAAAAAATGCTTTGGCTTCTTTCTGATGAAGTGCCTCACGGCGTTGGAATTATTATTGATGAAATGCAAGATTTTGAAAATTACACTCAAATTTCTGCAACAATTTTTTGTGAAAAAGATGGTCACAAAAACATTATTGTTGGTGCACAAGGAAAAATGCTTAAAGAAATTGGCAAAAGTTCAAGGCTTGCAATTGAAAAATTTTTGGGCAGAAAAGTTAACTTAAGCCTTTGGGTTAAAGTGAAACCAGACTGGCGTAACCGTGAAGGAATTTTGGGAAATATTGGATATTCTTTTGATGACCTATAATATTTTTTAAATTTTTGTCAACCATAATAATGATGGAGGCAAAAATGAAAGAAAAAAATATTTCAAATCTCGTTTTTAACAACTTTTTAAAAACTGGAGAAATTGGCTACTATATGCTTTACAAAAAACTTGAAAAAGAAGAAAAAAATGAAAGAAATAATAACAAAAGCAATTGTGATAAGGAGCGTTCTTTATAAAGATAACGACAAAATTTTAACGCTTTTAACCCCACAATATGGAAAAATTAGTGCAAACTTAAAAGGAGCAAACAAGCCACAAGCAAAACTCAAATTTGCTGGGCAACTTTTTTGCTTTGCAGAATTTAACATTGTTTTTTATGGTCAAAACGGCACAGTGAAAACAGCCAGTGAAATTGAAAGTTTTTTTGATATTTCAAAAGATTTTAAAAAATTAAGCATTGGCTCTGCAATTTTGGAAATTAGCGACAAAACAACCAAGGACGGTGAAAATTGTTACTCATTTTTTTTAAACACATTAAAAGCTCTTCAAGCTCTTGTTTATTCTCAAACAAATCCCAAACTTGTTCTTGCAAAATTTATGCTTGAAAGTTTTAAATTTTCTGGCTATGGACTATATTTAGACAAATGCAAGTCATGTGGTGCAAAATTTAATTCAAACATTTTTCTAAACATTGAAACAGGCGCTTTTGTGTGTTCTCTTTGCAAATCTCAGGAATGTATGCCCGTTTCTTTGGGGGCTTTTAATGTTTTAAAAGTTTTAAACAACACTGAATATGAAAATTTAAAGTCAATTTCAGTCCATGAGCATCACTTAGACGAAGTTTTGGTTATTTTAAATGCCAATTTCACGGGAAAATTTGAAATTATTTTAAAAAGTTTAAAAAATTTGTAAAATAAAAAAGTAATTTTGAAATTTTGTGACAAATAATATTATTATAATAAAAAAACCATAATTTGGGGATTATATGGCAAACAATCAGTTTTCAACAGAGTGGAAAGAAGAGTTAAAGTCTAGAAATGACATTGTTTCCACTGTTTCAAAGTATTTAAAATTGGATAGAAAAGGCAAAAACTACTGGGGTCTTTGCCCTTTTCACTATGAAAAAACCCCAAGTTTTTGTGTTAATGAAGTTGACCAATTTTTTAAGTGTTTTGGATGTGGTGAAAGTGGTGATGTTATCACATTTGTTCGAAAGTTTGAAGGTGTTGACTTCATGCAAGCAATTGAAATTCTTGCAAAAAACGCTGGAATGGAAATGCCAAAACTTGAAAACAACTTGGAGTTAAAAAAGAAGAAAGAAGAAAAAGAACAAGTTTTGCAAGCACTTCGAGCTGCTGCCCTATTTTATCACAAAACACTAAAATCACCCAAAGGAGAAATTTGCCAAAAATATCTTGAAAAAAGGGGCGTTAGCCAAACAAGCATAACAAATTTTGGAATGGGATATTCACCAGATTTCGACTCCATGAAAAACACTTTGTTAAAACAAGGATTTAGCGTTGAAACCCTTAAAAAAGCAGGCCTTGTTGACACAGGAACTGGCGGGCGAATTTATGATGCTTTTGCAGAAAGATTAACTTTTCCACTTATTAACACATATGGCGATGTTATTGGATTTTCTGCAAGAATCATTGAGGACAAGCCTTTTGCAAAATATAAAAACAGCACACAAACAATTGTTTTTGACAAAAGCCATGTTATTTTTGGAATTAACCTCATCAAAAAACTTAGAAACGAACTTCACTCAAATGTTCCAAGAATTATTTTGGTTGAAGGGCAACTTGATGTTGTTTCAATGCACCAAAAAGGATTTA
>CAMPBB010000104.1 GCA_946635125.1 uncultured Clostridia bacterium | reverse complement strand
ACTAAAAAATGTGACAGCAATGGAAAAGGATTTGGGATTTGCTGACAGTGCCAGAGAATTTATTAAAACAACAATTAAAAACAACATGGATGAGCGGTATGCTGGGCTTAGTTATGCAATTTTTGTTGGTGATTTGTCTGGTGTTGATTATGACATTGTTTCAAATTTTCGTGCGTCTGGTGTTGCTCACTTGCTGGCTGTTAGTGGGCTTAACACATCAATCATGGCTGTTGTTTTGGTGTGGTTTTTGGGGCGTCTTAAAATAAAACCAAAATATAGTGTTTTAATTGTTGCAATAATTCTTTTATTTTATTGCATTATTTGTGATTTTTGCGCATCTTGCTTGCGTGCAAGTTTAATGTCTGTATTTTTGCTCTATGCACACGCTTTTGGCAAACAAAATGATTCCTTAAACAGCATTTCGCTTTCTGGAATTGTTCTTTTGTTGTGTTGCCCTTTGTTTGTGTTTGATTTATCTTTTGTGTTAAGTTATGCTTGTGTGTTTGGAATTGTTATGCTTGCACCAGTGTTTTACAAATGGTTTTTAAAGTGTAAACTAGGCAAGTTTTTAAGCCTAAATCTTTCAGTTAGCCTTGCCACTCAAATCACAACTCTTTGTTTGTGCATAAACACTTTTGGCTATGTTTCTGTTTTCAGCCTTCTTGTTAACATTGTTGTTTGTCCAATCATGGAATATGTTTACATATTTAGTTTTGTGGCACTTTTGCTAACTCTAATTTTGTGGTTTATGGGCTTTTTGCTGTGGCTTTGTCAGTGGGGATTGTGGCTTGTTGACATCATCACGCAGTTTGCTGCAAGTTTTAGGTTTTCCGTTCTTTATGTAGACAAACTGTCGGGGCTGTTTTTAACATGGACATTCCTGGCAACCTATTTGTTTAGCGAGTTTGTTGTGTTAACAAGCAAAAAACAAAAGGCAATTTTATATTCAGCAGTGGGAGTGAGTGGAGTTATTCTTTTGGGATTATCATTTTTGTAGTTTACAACTTTTTTTATTTGTGATACAATGTTTTTAAGGAGAACAAAAATGAGGTTTGACCAGTTAAAGAAGGCGTTAAATGAAAAGATAGACTTTGCTTATTTCATTTCAGGCAAAGATGCTTTTTTGCGTGACCAAGCCGAAAAGATGATAACAAAAAGATGTGTTCAAAACTTTTTGGACTTAAACATTTCAAAGTTTAATGACGAAAACTATTCATTAAATGCCTTTTTGGATTCTCTTATGCTTGTTCCGTTTGGTGAAGAAAAAAGAGTTGTTGTTCTTAGTGATGTTGTTCCATCTTCTCAAGACCAAAAAAAGATTTTGGAAGCCTTGAAAAACAAAAGTAACTTTGTGTGTTTAATTTTTAAGTTTGAAGAGATTCCGTCACAACTTTCAAAAATTAAAGATGAATGCACATTTGTTGATTGCTCATTTTTGGAAAACGATGTGTTAAGAGCTTTAATTTTAAACAAATTCGCAAAAAACAACATAAAAATCGAGGCAAACGCAATTCAAACACTTATTGATTATTCAAATTCAGATATGACATTCATTGACTTGGAAGTAAAAAAACTGTTAGCATATTCAAAAGACACTCAAACAGTAACAGAAAGTGATGTTTTAAACCTTGTTCACAAAAATGTTGAATATTCTGTTTTTGAACTTTCAAACGCAGTTGCAGATAAAAATAGAGAAAAAGCGATAGCTCTTTTGGATTTAATGCTTTTCAGCAAAGAAAGTCCGCAAAATCTTTTGGGAATGCTGTTATCAAATTTTCGAAGAATTTTTTATGTGAGTGTGTCAAAATGTTCAACAGCCGAACTTGCAAATTTGCTTGGGGTTAAAGAATATTCAATTAAGATTGCAAAAAAAATGGCGTTAAAGTTCACACCAAAAAAGTTAAAGAAAATTTTGGATATTGGTGGGCAGGTGGACTTTAACATCAAAAACAGCAAAATGGATGATAAGAGTGCAATATATTATTTTGTTTCAAACATTTTGATGATTTAACATTTGTCGAATTTTGTTGAAAAAGATATTTTTGTGTAAAAAGGGTAGACAAACCCTTTTTTATGTGGTAATCTAAAAGTGGTCAAAGTGTTTTGACCACTGCAAAAGATAATTAAATAAGAAACACAAGAAAAAGTTACATATAAACAAAAGACAAAAAAACCTCATGCTTTTTGCATGAGGTTTTTTTTGTTTATATGGGAGAGAAAAATTAAGAACTTGTTTTCTCGTTGTGGGGATTTTGTGTGAGATTTAATCTCACATAGTCATATTATGTTGTTTTGGCAAAATGTGTTAACAAAAAAACAAATTTTTAAGTTAGTTTTAACCATGTCTTTATGAAAAATTTGTGAGAATTTCATAACAAATTGTGTTTGTTTTTTTTGCAATTGTGTTAGCGTTTAGTTTTTCATTTAAAATAACGGCTTCTTTGGCGTTTTTTAGGTTAATGTTTGTTGTGTCAACAATTGTCATGTTCATGCAAACGCACAAAATGCGAGCAAGCTTTTTTTTGATTAAAACATATCCACCAACATAATTTCTTGGAAGGCCATCAAAATACCCAATTTGCAAAACGGCATAACTTAGGTTGTTTTGTGCTTTAAATGTTGTTCCATAGCCAACAAACTCTCCTTTTTTTGCTTCACCACAAAAAAGAATTTTTGCTTTTATGCTTAAAATTGGTTTTAAATTTTTATCTTCATAACCATAAATTGAAATACCACATCGTTGCATTTCGTTTGGTGCAATTTTTGGGTATGCTGAATAACTTGAACTTTTTATGTGAACAAGGGTGTTTTCATCAAAGTTTTTGATAATGTTTTTAAATCTTGTTATTTGACTTTCATCTCGAGTTTTGCTTCCACCACCAAAGTGAGAAAAAATCCCACAAAGTTTGATGTTTGGAAATGCGTTTAGCGTTTTTTTAATGTGTGGAATGTCTTCTTCACAAAACCCGAGTCTGTTCATTCCAGTGTTGAATTTTAAGTGAATATTCACATTTTTGTTGTGTTTTTTCACAAAATTTTGCAATTTTGTTAACTGTTTTTTGCAAAAGACTGCAAGATGTGTGTTGCTGTTTGAAGCAAACATGATGTCATTTTCATCAAAGCCACACAAAACAATAACAGGTTTTTTTGAAAATTTTTTAACTTTTTTTGCTTCCAAAATTGTGTTTACTGCATAGCAATAAACAAAGTCATCTATTATTGGAACAATGTTTTCAATTCCGTGGCCATAGGCATTTGCTTTAACAACTGCACAAATTTTTTTGTTATTTTTTGTTAAGTGCTTTATGTTGTGAAGTAAATTCTTTTTGTTTATTATTTTTATTATGTTTTCCATGATAAATATATATTAAAATAAATTTTTTTTTGTTACCCCTTGAAAAATTTAAAATTGTGTGTTACAATTGTGCAACAAAAAAGGAAAGGGTGTTAACATGGAAAATA
>CAMPBB010000103.1 GCA_946635125.1 uncultured Clostridia bacterium | reverse complement strand
TCTGGTTGGCGATAACGAAACTTTGCAAAACATTCAAACGGTTTTTGTGGAATTGTTGGAATCCAGTTAAAAGTGTTTGCTTTAAGGCTTTTTGAAAGTAGGGCATCATCTTCGCCTTGTTCAACATACAAAATGTTGTTTTTCAAGTCTTTTTCAACAACAAACCATCTTTCACCATTGCCATCTTTTTGGCCACCAATTCCAAGCCCACGGCGTTGACCAAGCGTATAGAACATAAGGCCATTATGTTTTCCAATTGTTTTGCCATCAAGTGTTTTGATGTCTCCTTTTTGATATGGAAGATAAGTGGACAAAAAGTTTCTAAAGTTTCTCTCACCAATAAAGCATATTCCTGTGCTGTCTTTCTTTTTTGCGGTAATCAATCCGTTCTTTTCTGCAATTTTTCGAACTTCGGTCTTTTCCAAATCGGCAAGTGGGAACATTGCAAAGCTTAATTGAGTTTGATTTAACTGATTTAAAAAATATGTTTGGTCTTTTGATTTATCTTTTGCTTTCCTAAGGTAAAACAAGCCATTTTTTTCATAAACGCCAGCATAGTGTCCAGTTGCAATTTTGTCTGCGCCAAGCGATAGAGCTTTCTTTAAAAATAAGTCAAACTTTATTTCTCTGTTGCACAAAACATCTGGATTTGGAGTTCTTCCTTCACTATAACTTTTTAAAAAATACTTAAAAACTTTGTCATAATATTCTTTGGCAAAGTTCACTGAATAATAAGGTATGCCAATTTTTTGGCACACCGCAAAAGCATCTTCATAATCTTGTTGGCTGGTGCAAGTTCCGTTTTCGTCTTTTTCTTCCCAGTTTTTCATAAAAAGACCAACAACATTGTAGCCTTGTTCTTTTAACAAAAGGGCAGTAACAGAACTGTCAACACCACCGCTCATTCCAACAACAACAGTTTCTTTCATTTCTTTTTCTCCGGCATCACAACAGGCACATCAAAATGCCTTGTGCTTAATTTTATAATATCAAAAGCCCACATAATAACAGCAATGGCTCCCAAAGCACATGGTAGCACAATTAAATTTGTGGAAAGCATGAAATTGGCATAGCCAGTTAAAAATCCGGCAGAGCCAAGCTTTAACATGCTTGCAACTGGAATGATTGTAAACAGAAAAATTCCAGTCATAACACTTAACATAATTGCTTTAAAATATCTTGCAACAAAATATAGGTGAGCACCCATCCATCCAAAAAAAACGCATAACAAAAGCGTTTTTTTAAAAGAAAGGTCTTTTGGAAAAACTGTTGTGTAAACAACACGCTCTGGCTCATATTCCTTTCGCACTTTTTTCACAAGATTAAAGCTTGCTTCTTTTATGTCACTAAGTTTTGTTTGACATTTGGGGCAAATTCCAAACTTTACTTTCATTTTTGCCCCACAATTTGGACATCGCATAATTTTTTCCCTTATTATTTACTCATAAGTTTTGCTAAATCGATAACACGGTTAGAGTAACCCCATTCATTATCATACCAAGCAACAACTTTAACAAATTTGTCATTAAGCATAATTCCTGCTTTTTCATCAAATATGCTGGATAGTGGACAACCATTAAAGTCACTTGAAACAACTGGTTCATCAGTGTAACCCAAAATTCCTTTAAGGTTTGTTTTGCTTGCTTTTTTCATTGCAGCACAAATTTCTTCATAAGTTGTTTTCTTTTTAAGTTTAACTGTTAGGTCAACAACAGAAACATTAACTGTTGGAACTCTAAAACTCATTCCAGTAAGTTTTCCTTTTAGGTGTGGAATAACAACACCAATAAGTTTAGCCGCTCCTGTTGAAGATGGAATAATGTTTGCTGAAGCGGCTCTTCCTCCACGCCAGTCTTTTTTGCTTGAACCATCAACTGTGAGTTGTGTTGCAGTGATTGAGTGGATTGTTGACATCAGTCCTTCTTCAATTCCAAAATTGTCGTCTAACACTTTAACAATTGGAGCAAGGCAGTTTGTTGTGCAACTTGCGTTTGAAACAATTTTCATGCTCTTTTTATATTCTTTGTCGTTAACACCCATAACAATTGTTGGAATAGTTGTTTCGCCTTTTTTGTCGGGGCTTGTTTTTGCTGGGGCAGTTATAATAACTTTTTTTGCACCACCTGTTAGGTGAAGAGATGCTCCTTCATAAGTTGTAAATTTTCCACTTGCTTCCAAAACAATGTCAACATCAAACTTGTCCCAACCAATTTTGTCTGGTTCTTTTTCACTTGAAAAGTTGATTTTATTTCCGTTTATTGTTAAGGTTTTTCCTTTTCCAGAAACTTTTCCATCAAAAGTTTGGTGCATGGTGTCATACTTAAATTGATATGCTGCATATTCAGCATCCATAAATGGGTCGTTGATTGCAACAACCTTAATTTGTGGGTCGGCAATTGCAATTCTTGTAACAAGTCTTCCAATTCTTCCAAATCCGTTAACTCCAATTTTTGTTATTTTTTTTGCTTTTTCCATAATAAATTTCCCCTTTTTTTATTTAATTTTATTTTTTAAAACTGGTTTTGTTAATTTTGGCAAAGGTTTTCTTTCTTTGATTTCATCGCCAAACTCATAGTGTGACAAAAATCCAAAAAGTGGCTCGCCATAGTTGTTCACTCGGTTTGGCCACCCAAGCCGTTTATAGAACACTTTTTTTGAAAACAAAAATGTGAGCAATAATCCAAATCCAACCCAAAAAATGATTAAAACAATCATCCACCAACTATATGTGAAATTGTAAAAGAATGGGTAGATTGAAGTTAATGCAACAAAGATAAGAAGGAAAACAAATGACCACAAACCATAAGAAAGCATTGGTTTAATGTTTTTGTTTGCTTGTTTTTTGTTTTCATAAACATTTTTGCAATCAAGTGTCATGTGCTTTGTTTGGGAAAAAACATTTGTAATTCTGTTTTCTCGAGTGTTTTGCATGTCTTCACAAATGGAAGACACAATGTTTGACTCCAAAAACATAACATCACTTTCCGAAAAATTGTCTCTTTTTTTGCCAAGCATTTTAAGGCCAATGCTATATGTCCAGTTTCCCAAAACTCGAAACATTTGGCTGAAAAAATTTGTTTTTTCTTTCACTCTAACAATTTTATATCCTTCGGCTCTTCTTTTTAGCATTTCTCTTAAAACATGATTGTTTGTGCTAAGAGTTAAAAGAATAATGTCATTGTTTTGATAAATGCTCAAAGCCATCGCAGTCATTTCTTCATCAGTTGTTCTTGTGTTGCAAACAAAAAGCTCATGGTTATTAAAGCTAGTTGCAATTTGTTTTAATTCTTGCAAATTTTCATAATCTTGATGAGCTAGAAACACAACATTAAAATCTCTTTCAAAACTTTGTGTTTCCAAAATGATTTCTTTGTGCCTTTCAAAAACGCTTTTAGTTGTTTTGTCTGCTTTTATGACTAGTGTTAACACCATTTTCCTCCTTTTTTGTTATTAACATTATACAATAAAATAAAGCCAAAACACAACAAAA